>JANMMH010000425.1:0-15423 GCA_031373055.1 Rubrivivax sp.
ACCGCTCCCAATCACGCCGACACCGTGAGCCGTGCACGTGGCATGGCCCAGCACTTTCGCCTCGACGCCGTCATCGTCGATGTGGCGGGTCCGCAGGACATAGCGCCAGCCTTTGTGCTGTTGGCCAAGGCCAAGGTTGAGGCGCTGGTGGTACTGCCTTCCACGTGGTTCTCTGGCCAAATGTCGACCATCGCCCAGACCGCGCTGGCGCAACGCTGCCCGGTGGTCGGCAATTTGTCCGCGCTCGCATTTCAAGGCGGGCTCTTCACGTTTGGTATCGACACGGTGGCGCTCGCGCGGCGTTCGGCCTACTACGTCGACCGCATCCTCAAAGGCGCCAAGCCGGGCGACTTGCCCATCGAGCAGCCCACCACATTCCGCTTGGTGCTCAACCTGAAAACCGCCAAGACGCTGGGCATCACGTTTCCTTCATCGATGTTGCTTCGTGCGACCGAGGTGATCGAATGAACACGCGCCGCAGATGGCTAGCAGCAGGTGCGGCATGGCCCGCGCTGGCCTGGGCGCAAGCCTTGCGCGCGCAGGCCAATCCACCGGTGTTGATCGGGTGGCTAAGCGCCACCAGTCGTGATGGAGGCCTCGCTCGGCTGAATGCGTTCAACGAAGGCATGGCTGCACTGGGCTGGAAGCTTGGCACCCAGTATTTGCTAGAAGAACGGCATGCGGACGGACATGTGGATCGCCTGCAAGGGCTGGCGCAAGAGCTCGCGGCAAAGAAGCCTGTAGTCATCGTGGCAATGCCCTCCTCATCCGCAAGAGCCGCGGCCATGGCCGCGCCGACAACACCGATCGTTCTGGCCAACGGTGATCCGGTGTCGTCGGGCTTGGTGACGAGCCTTGCGCGGCCGGGCGGCATGATCACGGGGCTCAGCAACGTCACGGCCGATCTGAATCAGAAGGTGCTCGAATTGCTGGTGGAGTCGCTGCCGAAACTGCAGCGCGTCGGGTTTCTGGCCGACTCGACGATTGCCGTTCACGGCGCCAACGTCATGAATGTTCGTCGCGCGGCCGAGCGATTTCGCGTCGAGGCCGTCATCGTCGATATGGCCAGGCCAGAGGACATCGAGCCCGCAATCGCACGCTTGGCGAAGGCCAAAGTGCAGGCGCTCGTGATCTTGTCCTCGGGGTGGGTCTACTCGCGCCAGCTGAAAATCATGGAGCTTGCGCTGGCGCAACGCTGGCCGGTTGTCAGTTCAATATCTGATACCCCGAGACTTGGCGGTCTGTTCAGCTATGGCCCGGATCGCACGGCACTCACCCGGCGCGCGGCGACCTACGTCGATCGCATCCTGAAAGGCGCCAAGGCCGGTGAGCTGCCCATCGAGCAACCCACCATCTTCGAACTGGTGCTCAACCTGAAAACCGCCAAGGCGCTGGGCATCACGTTCCCGCCGTCGATGCGGCTGCGTGCCACCGAGGTGATCGAATGAACACACGTCGCAGAGGCTTGGCGGCTGGCGCGGCATGGCCTGCACTGGCCTGGTCGGGCGCATTGCACGCGCAGGCCAATCCCCCAGTGGTGATTGGCTGGCTGTCCAACGCCACCCGTGACGGGCGCGGCTTGATCAACGCCTTCACCGAAGGTATGGCCGCGCTGGGCTGGAAGCTTGGCGCGCAGTACGCGCTTGAAGAACGGCATGCCGACGGACAGGTCGAGCGTTTGCCGGCGCTGGCACTTGAGCTTGCGGCCATGAAGCCCGCCGTCATCGTGGCCTGGCCCTCTGCCGCAGCGGGTGCGGCGAACAAGGCGGCACCGAAGACACCGGTGGTCTTGGTCAACGGGGACCCCCTGGTGACGGGCCTGGTCACGAGCCTTGCACGGCCGGGCGGCATGATCACCGGCACGAGCAACATGTCGGCCGAGACGACTCAGAAGGTCATTGAATTGCTGATCGAGTCGCTGCCCAAGTTGCAGCGTCTCGGGTTGCTCGCCGACGCGACGGCGGCGTCCAGGGGCGTTTACTTGACGCCGTTTCGTCGCATGGCCGAGCGCCTTCGCGTCGAAGCTGTGATCGCCGAGATGGCGGCTCCGCAAGACATCGAGCCGGCTTTTGTACGCTCGGCCAAGGCCAAAGTGCAGGCCGTGGTGGTCTTGCCTTCGGCTTGGTTCAACGCCCGCCTCCAGACCATCGTCAGCTCTGCACTGGCGCAACGCTTGCCGGTCGCTGGCGTCGCGCCCGCTATCGCCGTGCGAGGTGGACTGTTCAGCTATGGGCCCGATGGCTACGCGCTCGCCCGGCGCGGGGCCCATCACGTCGACCGAATTCTCAAAGGCGCCAAGCCGGGTGAGTTGCCCATCGAACAGCCGACGATCTTCGAGTTGACCCTCAACATGAAGACCGCCAAGGCGCTGGGCATCACGTTCCCACCGTCCATGCGGCTTCGTGCCACCGAGGTGATCGAATGAACCCGCGCCGCAGATGGCTCGCGGCCGGCGCGGCCCTACCCGCATTTGCAGCGTTAGGCGCCTTGCGTGCGCAGAACCATCCGCCGGTGCTGATCGGGTGGCTGAGCCTCAACAGTCGCGATACCCGCCGCGGCGGGGTGAATGCATTCAACGAAGGCATGGCTGCGCTGGGCTGGAAGCTGGGTGCCCAGTACGTGCTTGAAGAACGGCATGCGGACGGGCGTGTGGATCGCCTGCCGGCGCTGGCGCAAGAGATCGCGGCCAAGAAGCCCGCCATCATCGTGGCCGAGCCGAGCACATCAGCAAGGGCGGTGGCCGCCGTTGCGCCGACGACACCCATCGTTGTGGCGAATGGGGACCCGTTGGCGCAGGGCTTGGTCACAAACCTGGCGCGGCCGGGCGGCATGATCACCGGGCTCAGCAACGTCACCTCCGACATGAATTACAAGGTGCTCGAATTGCTGGTGGAAGTGCAGCCCACTCTGCAACGCGTTGGGTTTCTGGCCGACTCGTCGTCGCCCAGTCACGGCGCGCAAGTGGCCGGTGTCCGTCACGCGGCAGAGCGCCTGCGTGTGCAAGCCATCATCGTCGACCTGGCCAGGCCCGAGGACATCCAGCCGGCTTTTGTGCGCTTGGCGAAGGACAAGACGCAAGCGCTGGTGATCTTGGCGGGCGCGTGGTTCTACCCCCTCTACCCGACGATCCTGAGTCTCGCTGCGGTGCAACGCTGGCCCGTCGTCAGCACAGTCGGCGGGGGCACGAGGCAAGGCGGCTTGTTCAGCTATGGCCCCGATCGCGACGCGATCATTCGGCGCTCGGCCACCTACGTGGACCGCATCCTCAAAGGCGCCAAGCCTGGTGACCTGTCCATCGAACAGCCGACCACCTTCGACTTCATCGTCAACATGAAAACCGCGAAGACCTTGGGCATCACGATGCCGCCTTCGATGTTGGTGCGTGCGACCGAGGTGATCGAGTGACGTCGCGCCGCGGGCACGGTGGGCGCACCGACCGCGCAGCGCGCACGGCGTGAGCACAGGTCTCGGCGGCGCCCCGCCCGCCACCGAACCAGCCGGGGTGGGGGTGGCCGGCGTAGCGCACAAGCATTCCCTAAGCGGAGTCGGCCACCCCCATCGCGGCTGCGACGACAGCGCTGGCCTGGAGCCGTCGCAGCAGTGGCTCCCAGGCGCTGGCCGGGGCGCCCAAGGCCGGCATGGTGAACACGCCGTCCGCTTCGTCAGCCTGCAAGGGTTGCGCCGATTGCACTTGCGCGGCCAGCACCTGGGCGTCGGCCTCGGAGGCGTCGCCGTTACGTAGTGAACGCGGCGAACGCAACGCGCGCAGACGCACGCGCTCGGCCAGCGTGGTGGCGTCGGCCACGCAGTCCAGCACCAGCAGTGGTGCGCCGCAGGCGGCGGCCATGCGCCTGGCGCCGTCACGCTGAGCGCGCTGCAAGTAGGTCGCGTCAAGGATGACAGGCCAGCCGCTTTCGAGCACTGCACGGCCGGCGTCTAACAACCGAGCGTAGGTGGCATGGGACATCTCGTCGCTGTAGATGCCGCCGCCCACGGGCGAGTGGCTGGAGGCGAGCGCACCAAGACCCGCCAAGCGCTTGCGTTCGACATCGGCACGCACGCGGATGGCGCCGCAGGCCTCCAGCAAGCCCTGGCTCAGCGTCGTCTTGCCACTGCCCGAGAAGCCGTGCGTGATCATGCACACAGCACCACCGGCCACGCTGAACTGGCGCGCCAAGGCGAGGTAGCGCAGCGCCACCGCACGTTCACGCGCGGCGGGCTCGGCAGACAACTGGGCCGCGCGCATCAAGGCCACCTTGGCACGCACCAGCGCGCGGTAGATCAGGTCGTAGCACAGCAGGCGCACGCCTTCGTAGTCGCCGCAGGCTTGCAGGTAGCCGTTGACCAAACGGTGCGCCAGCTTGGGCAGGCCATGCGCGTGCAAGTCCATGGCCATGAAGGCGAGCTCGCTGACGGTGTCGAGCCAGCGAAAGTCGTCGTTGAACTCGATGCCGTCAAACACGGTGCAGCGGCCGTCCACCTGCGCCACGTTGCCCAGGTGCAGGTCGCCATGGCCTTCACGCACGTGGCCGGCTTGCAGGCGCTGCGCCATCAGCGGGGCGAGCTGCGGGTAGGCGGCAGCCTCCCAGCGCGCGAGCTGGCGCAGGGTGCTCAGTGAGTCAGCGTCTAGGTCGGCAGCCGCGAGCTCGCGCAAGGTCTCTTGCATCGGCGCGCGTACCTGTGCCGGTGTGCCCAGACGCCCGTTGCCAGGTGCCACGGCCGCAGCGGCGTGAAAGGCCGCCAGCGCGGCCACCAGCGCGTCGATGTGCGTTGCCTCCAGCGCACCGCGCGCCGCCAGGCGGTCCCACAAGCCGGCTTGCGCGAAGGCGCGCATCTTGACGGCGACGTCAAGCACGGGGCCGGGGCCGTCAAGCTCGGGCGCGTCGGGTGTGCCGGTGATGTTGACGACGCCGAGGTAGAGCTCGGCGGCGAGACGGCGGTTCAGCCGCAGCTCTTCTGCGCAGGCTTGGCGCCGCCGCGCGAGTGTGGACTGGTCGAGGAACGCGTTGGCCAGCGCCTTCTTGATCTTGTAGGCGTGGCCACCCTGCACCAGCACCACCGAGATGTGTGTCTCGAAACGCTCGACGACGGAGTCAGAGCGCTGGCGCAGCCACGCGCACAGGCGCTGCACCATGTGCATCTGCTGCGCCAGGCTCCATTCGGGCGTGGGCGTGTCGCTGCGGGGGGGGCTCACAGTGGGCTTTGCTTGGCTTGGGTCGCACAAAGGCTAGCGCCCAAGATGAGCTGACCGCTTGCGCTGGCGCAAGTGCGCCATGGCGTTTCACGAAGAACATGACAGTGCTGGACTTCGCACCGCAGCCATGCTGGACGCGGGCGCCTTACCGGAGCTCTGAATGAAGATCCTCATCGCCGCTGACGGCAGCCGCTGCACCAAACGCATGCTGGCCTACATGGCCGCGCACGACGAACTTTTTGGTGGCCATCACGACTACACAGTGGCCTATGTCGCGCCCGCGCTGCCGGCCATCGCGGCGGCAGAGATTGAGCGCGCGTCGATCAAGAATTACCACAGCAACATGACCGAGGTGGTGTTCAAGCCGCTGCGCGGCTTCTTCGCGCAGCAAGGCCTGGCACCGCGCTTCGTGGCCAAGATCGGCCGTGCGGGCGCGGTCATCTCCGACCTGGCTGAGAAGGGCCGGTTCGATCTGGTGCTGATGGGCTCGCACGGCCACGGCGCGTTGACGCAGCTGGTACTGGGCTCGGTGGTGACGGAGGTCTTGGCGCGCTGTAAGACGCCAGTGTTGATCGTTCGTTGAGCGTGCGTTGATCGCTGCCTTCAGGACACGAGGTCCGGCAGCTTGAAGCGCGCCACCTTGTCGACCAGCACGTTGGCCTGGTCGCTCAGCGAATTGGCGGCGGCGGCGGTCTCTTCAGACAGCGCGGCGTTTTGTTGCACCGAGTCATCGAGCTGCCTGACCGAGCCGCCGATACCGTGCAGGCCGTGGCTCTGCAACTGCGCGCTCTTGGAGATCTCTTCGAGCAAGACGCGGATGCGATCGGCGTTGCCCACGATGGTGGTCATGGTCGCACCTGCACGCCGCACTTCGCTGGCGCCGGCGTCAACCTTCTCGACGTTGGTGCCGATCAAGGTCTTGATCTCGCGCGCAGCTGCGGCGGAGCGCTGCGCCAGTGAACGCACCTCGCTGGCCACCACCGCAAAGCCGCGCCCTTGCTCGCCCGCGCGTGCCGCTTCCACGGCCGCATTCAAGGCCAGGATGTTGGTCTGGAAGGCAATGCCGTCGATCACGCCCAGGATGTCAGTGATGCGCCTTGAAGAGGTGTTGATCTGGTCCATGGTCTGCACCATGCTGCCAATGACCTGGCCGCCTTCACCCGCCACTTGAGCATTGTTGTTGGCCAAAGACGCGGCCTCGCTCACCACCTCGGCGGTGCGCGAAACGGTGCCCGAAATCTCGGTCATCGAGGCCGAGGTCTGCTGCAGGCTCGCGGCGGCCTGCTCGGTGCGGGTGGACATGTCGCCCGCGCCCTGGGCGATCTGCCCGCTGGCCGCTGCGATCTGCATCGACGAGCCACGCACCTGGCCAACGATGTCGCGCAGCGAGCTCTGCATGCGCTTCACGGCGTTCATCAGGTCGGCCGATTCGTCACGGCCCCAGGGGTGCGGTGAGCTGGTGAGGTCGCCGTTGGCCATCAGGTCAACGTGGTGACGCATTTCCTTGAGACCGCCGTTCATGACCAGGAAGAGGGCATGAAATAGGTAGGCCGCCACCGCCAGGCTGCCCAGAACGGCCACCGCCACCCAGGCCATGGTGCGCGTAACGCGCTCGACGCGTGCGGCGAGCCGCTCGTCAAGCATGGTGACCATGTCGGTCTGCAAGTCCACGCCGGCCTTGATGGCGGCGGTGCCCGCAGCCATCAGTTTGTCGGCTTTTTCCTTGCCGCCGCTGCCAGGACTTTCGGTGGCCAGGCCACGCAGTTGCTCTAGCGCTTTGGCCAAGGTCGTCGTGTCAAATTTGGCTTTGGCATCGGGGTGGGCGCCGACGACCTTGGCGGCGTCGCCACTGAGCTGCGCGCTGCGCTCGTCGGCCATGACCTCGAGCCGGTTGAGCTCAAGGGCGGCGATGTCGCCGTTTTGTCCGGACGTGGCCGCCGCGACCGACAGGTCGCGCATGCGTGCGGCCTCGTCGATCAGGCGCGGCAACATCACCACGCTGGCGTCCATCAGATGGTAGGTATCGAGCTCTGGGTCCAGCGTCAGGCCGCTGCCGTCGGTGGCCGCGCTGATCAGGTCGTACAAGACGGTGCTGAGCTTGACGTGGCTGGCGTAGACACTCATCAGCCCTTCAGACGCGGGTGCCAGGCCCTGCAGCGCGGTGCGCACCTTGGCCAGCGCATCGCCGGTGCCCAGTGTGGCGCCTTCGTGCTTGTCCAGCGCTTCCACCACCGCCAGCTGCGCGTCCAGTGCCTTGCGCGCGTCAGAGGTGTCTGCCACCGGCGCACCGCTGGCGTTGCGAAGCGACAGGCGGCGCAGCTCAGCCACCTTCAACAGCAAGGGCGTGGCTTCTTTGACATAGGCCACGCCACGACGCTCCAGGTTGGTCGCATCAATGGTTTCCAGCCGCGCCAGCGCGAACAGCGTGGCCAGCAGCGCCATCGGCAACAGAAACACAGCCGATATCAGCAGGGCTTTGGTGCGAAAGTTCAGGTTGCGAAACGCCCGAACGCCGGGCGCCCAGATGCCGTGGTGTTGAAAGAACCCGTTGCCGGTCGTCGCTTTGTTCACGCTGCGATCTCCAATCGTTGAGGCAGTGCAAGGCACGTTGTCGGCACTGCGCACGACGTCTGAAGCCCGGCACGAAGGCGGATACAGCCGCCGCACATGGCAAGAGCCAGGGAACGAACCGCTGGAGTGCATCGTCGGGCATTGCCCAGAAGTGAGGCGGCAGAAGTACGCGACTTTGTGGCCCGATCTCTTGAGGCGAGACGCCTAAAGCCAAGGTGTTGCCAGCACAGCGGCAGCGTTAGCATTCCGCGCGACGCACCCTCCTTGGTAAACCATGCCCCAACGCCACCCCCACCGCGGCCCGCCGCACCTCTTGCACCAGTTGATGGAAGTGCGCGCGCTCGGCGAGATCGCCACGCTGCCCGCCGCCTGGCCCCTGCTGAGCCAGGCGCCCAAGGGCGACGGTCACCCGGTCCTTTTGATGCCCGGCTTCATGGGCGACGAAGGCTCGCTCATTGCGTTGAAGACCTATCTGGCCAATCGTGGCTACAAGGTGCAGACCTGGGGATTCGGGCGCAACGTGGGCTTTCGCAGCCGCCACGCACAGGCGCTAGAGCAGAAGATCCGCTTCCTGCATCACGAGACGGGGCGCAAGGTCAGCCTGGTGGGCTGGAGCTTGGGCGGCGTGTTCGCGCTCTACGGCGCGCACCAGGCCAGCGAGTGTGTGCGTTCCGTCATCACGTTGGGCAGCCCGGTGAGTGTGGACCTTGAGGGCAGCCAGTCGCCAGCGATCGTGAAAGCCATGTACCGGCTGGTAGCGCACCCCATGGGCCCGACCGCCCATGCCATGCAGCCGCGCGCGAAAAAGGTGCGCTTACGTCAACCGTTAGCGTTGCCGATGAGCTGCTTGTATTCGCTGGGCGACGGCGTGGTACCGCCGCAAGAAGCCACCATCAACGGTGACCCCGCGATGCACGAGAACATCCGCGTGCCCGGCAGCCACACGGGCCTGGGGTTCAACCCGCTGGTGCTGTACATCGTGGCCGACCGCCTGTCGCAACCCGAAGGCGCGTGGCAGCCGTTCAAGCCAACCGGGCTGCCCGGGGCGATTTACCGGATGACGACGCAGACCGGCGCCTGGGTGCAGAAGCCGGTGGCCGCTTCGGCTTGACGGCAGGCTGCACGACTGGCTGAACCGCTGGCTGAACGGCTGGCTTCGGCGCCGTCTTGGGCTTGTCAACCAGCGCCCACAGCTCCTGAAAACTGTCGCGCACGTCTTGCGCAAACTGCGCCGGGTCGGGCATGAGTTCACGGCACGACGTGGGCGAAATCACCATGCGCCCGTCGTAGCTGGTCACCGCAAACACCAGCCCCATGCCGTCGGTGATGGGCAGGATGGCCGAGAAGTAGGTCAGCCGCGCACCGCACAGGTACATCGCCTGCTCGGGCCCGGGCACGCTGGTGATGGTGCAACTGGCCAGCGGTGTGCTGCGCCCACGGGTGGCCTGCTCGCGGCCGATCATCTTGCTGGCAATGGCCAGTGAGGCGGCGGGCGAATGCCCCGTCAGCGCGCTCATCTCGCGTGCGCCCACGGCCCGCTGCACCACCGGTGATGCTTGCGTTTGCAGGCAGATGGCTTGCAGGCGCTGGCGTGCGTCGGCCACGTCGGTGGCCAGGCGCAGATGGGCCCAGGCCAGCTCGGTCTCTTTGTCCGCAGCGTCGGGCGCCGCGCGCAGGTACATCGGCGCCAGGGCGGTGAGGCTGTCGTCAGGCAACTCGTCCACACGCTGCAAGTAGCGCCGCAGCGCGCCGCTGCACACTGCAAGCACCACATCGTTCACGGTGGCACCCGGCACCAGGCGACGCAGCGCCTTGAATTCGCTGAGCAAAAAGCGGCGCGACTCGAACACCCGGTGCGGCGACACCGCCGCGTTGAAGCGCGTCTCGGGTTGCCCCAGCGGGTGCAGCGCCTGGCTGAACCAGGCGGCGGCCGCCGGCGCGAGCTGGCCCATGGCGTGCAGCACCGAGCCGGCTAACCGCAAAGGCGAGCTGACGCTGTGCATCAAGCCCTGGCGCAAAAGCTTGGCCTTGCGCGGCGCGCGGCGCGGGAACCAGGGCGCCGGTGGCGGCGGCGCGCCGACGTCGGCCGCAGCTTCGTGCAGCAGCTCGGTGATCTCGCGCCCGAGGTCAAGGTCCACGCCGGCCTGGTGCGTCTTCGTCAGCAGCGCAAAGCTGCCGGCGGGCAGGTCGATGAAGCTGTCCAGGCCTTCGAGCACGTAGATTTCCCACAGCGGGCGGTCCAGGTCGAGCGGGCGCGCGTGGATGCGCGAGACCTGGATGCAGAACTGGCGCCAGTCGCCCGGTTTGGGCAGCGCGATGTGGCGCACGTGGTACTCGATGTCGAAGTTTTCGTCGTCGATCCAGTACGGGTGGTCCAGCTCCAGCGGCACGCGTTGCAGCTTGCGGCGAAACACCGGGCTGCGGTCAAGCCGGCTCTCGATGTGCTTGAGCACGGTCTTGAAGCGCAAGGTGCCCCCGGGCACCGTGCTTTGGTCGTAGATGTGCAGCAGTGAGACGTTGGCGTTGGCGCGCTGCGTGGGGTCGTTGACGAGCCGGGCGTCTTCGGCACTGAGCTGTTGCATCGGGTGGGGTCGCGTCTGAATGGCGATGGCGGGGGTAGCCGAGTATGCCAATGCGCGGCCGCCGCCAAGCCCGCGTCTACCTAGGGTTTGCTCACCACTTCGCTCATCTCGATCTGCAGCGCCTTGGCGCCGACCTCGACCACGGCGCTTTGGCCTGTGATGTCACCGGCCACGGGCATGGCCTGGCCGCTCTTGCTGATGCGGGCGATGACGATGACCTTGCTGAAGTTCGACAGCTTCATGGTCGGCGCCATGGCCAGGCTGTCGTCGAGCGTGAAGCTGATGGGTAAGTCTTTGACCTGGCGGCGCAGCACGGCCAGTGGCACGCGCGGGCCTTCGGACGCGCGCGCGACGATGAAGACGGTGTCATCGGGTGCGGCGCGGGCGCTCATGGCCGGGGCTAACGTCACCTTGCCACTGACACTGGCGGTGGCCGGCGCGGGCGGTGGCACCGGAGCTGCGGCCGCCTGTGGCGTCTGGCCGGCAAGCTGGCGCGCCTCAGCCACGCTGGCGCGCACTTGAGCTGCGAACTCGGCCTCGGGCGGGCTCACCGCGAGAAGCTTCTCCCACAGCGTGATGGCACTGGCGTAGTCGCTGCGCTCGAACGCCGCCGAGCCGGCCAGCGCCAAGGCCTTGCCGTGGTTCGGATCGAGCATCAGTGCGCGATTCACCAGCTTGGTGGGCTCACCGGCCAGCGTGCGGCCGTTCTTCATGGCCAGGGCTTCGGCGTAGTCGGTAAGCAAGCTGGCGTCGTCGGTGCGCAAGGCCAGGGCTTGCTGATAGGCGGTGACGGCCTCGGCTGGCAAGCCGCGCACGAGCTGCACGCGGCCGAGCATGGACCAGCCCTTCACGTCCTCGGGCTCGGCCTTCAAGCGTGCAGCGAGTTTTTCAACCATCGCCGCGAGTTGCGTGGCGTCGGGCATGCCACTGGCCGCAGCGGTGTTGGTGTGCTCCTGCGCCACCGCCTTGGCCGCACGTGCGTCGTAGTCGGGCGTACCGGTGGTGGCGTAGCCACCCGCCGCGACGGCAAAGACCGTGGCCACGATCAGCAACACCATGCGGGTCGACGGCCGCTGTGCCGGCACCTCTTGTTCGACATCAACGGACTTGGCGGCTGGGTTCTTCATCGGGGTGCGGGCAGGCTGTCCTCAGGATCGGCGTCAAAGGCATCGGCGGCCATGCGGCTGCGCCGGCGCAGCACCCACCACAGGGTGGCCACGCCAGCAAGCAGCAGCGCAAATGGCCCCACCCACAGCAGCGCAGTGCTGGCCTTGACGGGCGGGCGGTAGAGCACGAAGTCGCCGTAGCGCGCGGTCATGTAGTCCAGGATCTCGCGCTGGCTTTTGCCCGCGCGCAGCATCTCGCGCACCTGGCCGCGCAGGTCCACCGCCAGGTCGGCGTGGGAATCGGCGATGGTCTGGTTCTGGCACACCAGGCAGCGCAGCTCGGTGGCAATCGTCATCACACGCGCTTCGAGCAAGGGGTCGGCGGCGGTGGGTTGCGCCTCGGCGGCTTGGGCGTGAATGGCCAGGCTGGCCAAGCTGCAAACCAGCATCAACCGCAGTTGGCGCCACCGCTTCACTTGAGTGTTATCCATTGAGTTGTTTGAGCACGGCCTCGAGCCGTGCCAAGGCTTCCGGTGTCAGCGGCCCGATGTGCTTGTGGCGGATGACGCCGGCCTTGTCGATGACGAAGGTTTCGGGCACGCCGTAGACGCCGTAGTCGATGCCCACGCGGCCGTCGGCGTCGACCATCGTCGCGGTATAGGGGTCGCCCAGCTGCTTGAGGAAACCCTGCGCCGCCGCGTCCTTGTCTTTGTAGTTCAGGCCGTAGATGGGTGCGAGCTGCTTGCGCGCGAGCTCGATCAACAGCGGGTGCTCGGCGCGGCACGGCACGCACCACGAGGCCCAGACGTTGAGCACCCAGGCGCGCCCGAGCATGTCGTCGTGCTTGATGACGGACGCCGCGTCACCCAGGCGCGGCAATGCAAAGGCCGGCGCGGGCTTGCCGATCAAAGGTGAAGGCACCTCGCGCGGGTTGAGGTCCAGGCCTTTGCCGAGGAACACCACCAACACGGCAAACAGCGCCAGCGGGATCAGGAAGCGCAGCAGCTTCATGTGCGCGCCAGCGCCGTGGCCGTTTGCTCGCTGCGCTTGCTCACGCGGTAGCGGCGGTCAGTGGCGGCCAAGAAGCCACCCAGCGCCATGACCACGCAGCCGCCCCAGATCCAGCCGATGAAGGGCTTGACGTAGACGCGCACCGTCCACGCGCCCACGCTCGCGTCACCCACTGGTTCGCCCAGCGACACGTACAAGTCGCCTGTGAGCCGCGTGCGGATGGCGGCTTCGGTCATGGGGTTTTGCT
The DNA here is from genome assembly GCA_031373055.1 of Rubrivivax sp. Classification (GTDB taxonomy): domain Bacteria; phylum Pseudomonadota; class Gammaproteobacteria; order Burkholderiales; family Burkholderiaceae_C; genus Rubrivivax. The sequence continues at coordinate 12,712 of JANMMH010000425.1, forward strand.
GCACGCGGTAGACGCGCTTTTCGGGCTTCATCTCATCGAGCTTCTCGCCAGCGCGTGAGAGCTCGATCTGTCCCTGCGCCGCCTCGTAGTTGGGCCCTTGCAGCGCCTGCACGCCGCGGAAGGTGAAGGTGTAGCCGCGGATTTCGGTGCTCTCGCCAGGCGCCATCTTCAAGTCACGCTCAACTTGAAAGGAATTCACCATCGTCACGCCGATGATGAAGACGGCAATGCCCAGGTGCGCCACCATCATGCCCACCATGGCGCGCGGGATCAGCCGCACGCGTTGCCACCACGAGGCCGCGCCCTCACCTCGCGGCTTGGCGCGCTCGATGAAGTCGGTGGCCACCGAGGCCACGACCCAGAAGGCCATCAGCAGCCCCAAGGTGGACGCCAGGCCGATGCGCCCGGCCAACCAGCCACTGAGCACAGCCGCCACCACCGCCACGCCGGCAGCCCAACGCAAGCGTTTGGCCAGGTCGGGCAGCGAGGCTTCTTTCCAGCGCGCGATGGGGCCGATACCCATCAAGAACACCAGCGGCGCCATCAGCGGCGCGAAGACGGTGTCGAAGTACGGCGGGCCCACGGAGATCTTGCCCAGCGAGAGCGCGTCCAGCACCAGCGGGTACAGCGTGCCCAACATCACGGCCGCACAGGCCACCACCAGTAAAACGTTATTCGCCAAGAGCAGGGTCTCGCGCGAGACCAGCGCAAAGCGCACGCCCATGCCGACCTTGGGCGCGCGCCAGGCGTACAGCGCCAGCGTGGCACCGATGACCAGCGTGAGAAACCCGAGGATGAAGAGGCCACGGCGTGGGTCGGTCGCAAAGGCGTGTACCGACGACAGCACGCCCGAGCGCACGAGAAACGTGCCCAAGAGCGAGAGCGAAAACGCCATGATCGCCAAGAGCACCGTCCACGACTTGAAGGCGCCGCGCTTTTCCGTCACCGCCAGCGAGTGGATCAGCGCCGTGCCCACCAACCAGGGCATGAAGGAGGCGTTTTCCACCGGGTCCCAGAACCACCAGCCGCCCCACCCCAGCTCGTAGTAAGCCCACCAGCTGCCCAGCGCAATGCCCAGCGTCAGGAATATCCAGGCGGCCGTCGTCCACGGCCGTGTCCAGCGCGCCCAGGTGGCGTCGAGCCGGCCGCTGATCAGCGCCGCCACCGCGAACGCAAAAGCCACCGAGAAGCCGACGTAGCCCATGTAGAGCATGGGCGGGTGAAAGATCATGCCGGGGTCTTGCAGCAGCGGGTTCAAGTCGCGGCCATCAGCCGCCGCGGGCACGAGCCGGTCAAACGGGTTCGAGGTCAGCAGCGTGAACAGCAAGAAGCCCACGCACAAGAGGCCCATCACAGCCAGGATGCGCGCCACCTCGCGCAGCGGCATGTGGCGGCTGAAGAGCGCCACCGCGGCCGTCCAGGTGGTGAGCATCAACATCCACAGCAGCATCGAGCCTTCATGCCCGCCCCACACGGCGGTGATGCGGTACTGCAGCGGCAAGGCGCTGTTGGAGTTGGAGGCGACATACAGCACGGAGAAGTCGTGCTGCACGAAGGCCATCGTCAAGAAGCCGAAGGACAAGGCGACCAGACCGAAGAGCGAGAGCGACAGCGGCCGCGCCAGCGCCATCCAGTCACCGCGCCCGCGCGCCGCGCCGAGCATGGGCACGGTGCCCAGCACGACGGACACGGCGCAAGCCATCCAGAGCAGAAAGTGGCCGATCTCGGGAATCATTTGCCCACCCCTTGCACCAGCGAACCGGCGATCTTCTCATTGCTCTCGTGCGCTTGCTTCAGCGCTTCGGTGGCTTCGGGTGGCATGTAGTTTTCATCGTGTTTGGCCAGCACCTCTTTGGCCACAAACACACCGCCTTTGAGCTGCCCTTGCGCAACCACGCCTTTGCCTTCTTTGAAGAGGTCGGGCAGGATGCCCACGTAGCTAACGGGCACGGTACGTGCCGTGTCGGTGACGATGAAGTTCACCGTCGTGCCTTCACGTTTGACCGAACCCGCCTGCACCATGCCGCCGATGCGGAAGGTGCGCGCCTGCGGGGCCTCGTTCGAGGCCACTTGCGAGGGCGTGTAGAAAAACACCAGGTTGCTCTGGAAGGCGTTGAGCACCAGAGCCACCACGGCGCCGATGGCGAGCAAGCCGCCGGCCGCAAAAGCCAGGCGTTGGTGACGTTTTTTCATGATCCGCTTTCCTCTCGTGTTGTCGCCGCGTCGCGCCGCGCACGTTGATGGCGATGCCTGGCCAGCCAGGGCTCGACGAGAAGGATCAGCGCCGCCACACCAAACGAGCCCCACACAAAGAGGCCGTAGCCGTCCATGGCCCAGAAGGCCGCCGCACTACCCCAGTTCATGACGCGCCCTTCAGCGTGGCCTGCACCCAGGCCGCGCCAGATTCACGCTCCAGCACGATGGCGCGCGAACGCGTGAAGACCACGGCGAAGGCATAGAGCCAGAAGGCGATGGTCATGACCAGCATGGCCACCAACATGGGCTGCGCCATCTTGGGCGCCGTGCCCACATCGATGGTGGCACCCTGGTGCAAGGTGTTCCACCAGCGCACCGAAAAGTAAATGATGGGCACGTTGACCGAGCCGACCAGCGCCAACAAGGCACCGGCCTTGTCGCCCCGGCGCATGTCGTCGATGGCGCTCACCAGCGCCATGTAGCCGAGGTAGAGAAAGAGCAGGATCAGCGTGGATG
>JANMMH010000155.1:0-3944 GCA_031373055.1 Rubrivivax sp.
CAGGAACGCGCCGAACTTCTCGGCCAGGTGCATCAGGATGGCCCCGGACTCGAACACGCGGATCGGCTGCGGGCCACTGCGGTCCATCAATGCCGGAATCTTCGAGTTCGGATTCACGCCCACGAAGCCGCTGCCAAACTGGTCGCCAGCGCTGATGCGAATCAGCCAGGCGTCGTACTCGGCGCCGTGGTGGCCCAGTGCCAGCAGCTCTTCCAGCATCACCGTGACCTTCACGCCATTGGGTGTGGCCAGCGAATACAGCTGCATCGGGTGGCGGCCCACCGGCAACGCCTTGTCGTGGGTCGCCCCGGCCATGGGGCGGTTGATGTTGGCGAAGCGCCCGCCACTTTCCTTGTTCCAGGTCCAGACGTTGGGCGGCGTATAGGCGGATGGATCGTTCACGCGTCGGACTCCAGGTGTGGGCGGGCGCGCCAGGATCATGCGGCCAGGGGTGGCCAAGACTTTACGGGAATCGACGCGGTGCGGCGCCGCGTGGTGGGCCTTCCGTGGCGGCCTTCAGCGCCCTGGCGCGCGCCGGGCGGTGCGGTCGAGCATGTCGGCCACAAGTTCCAGACGCAGCAGCGGGCTGGCCGTTTCCAGCAAACGCTGTTGCAGCGCAGGTGGCAGGGGCAAGAGCTCGCACCAGCGGTGCGCCAGCCAGGCGCAGTCGTCCCACCTGTAGGGCTGAGCGAAAGGCAGGCTTTGGCCCGGTTCGGCGCGCGCTTGCAACTCGGCCACAAGGGTGCGCAGCGTGTCGGCCGTGGCCGCCAGGTCGTCGGGCACGGGTACATGAACGTCAGGCTCGAGCAGCGTGGCCGCGCCCGTCCACAGGCCATTCGCAAGGCGCGTACGCGCGCGCAGGGCGAAACGCTGTGTGCCTTCGCAGCGTATGAACATCAGCCCTGGCTGAGGCCGCGATATGTCGGTGATGACGGCCAACGTGCCGATGTCGTGAAAGGACTCATCGGCGTAGGCGCCGTGGCTGCCTGCGGGGCGCTGCACTTCGCTGCCTTGGCTCAGGCAGACCAGGCCGAAGGGCGTGCCCTCGCGCGCGGCGCGGCCGATCATGTCGAGGTAGCGAACCTCGAAGATCTGCAAGGGCAGCACGCCGCCGGGGAAGAGCACGCGTTGCAGCGGGAACAAGGGCAGCGCGTCGAGCACCGTGGCGGGCGCGGGCGGAGGCTGGGTTGGGTGGTCGGGCATGGCAGCCCGAGCATCGCCGCGCTGGCGCTTCAGCGCAAGGTCAGCAGCATCAGCTTGTCGACGGTGGCTTCGACATTCACCGCGCGCTGGCCCACCACGGCCACGACGTTGCGCCCCGGCTGACTGGAATCCACGCGCTGCGGCGCAGCCAGCGGCTTGCCCAGCGCCGTGGTCAGGCAGGCCACCACGGGTGTCGTCACCGTGGGGCCACGTTGCACCACGATGCCGAGCTCGCCTGAGGCCAGGCGCACGTGGCAGCCCGGCGGGTAGACGCCGAACTCTTTGACCAGCGCGGCGGTCATGGGGTGGCCGGGGTCTTGCATGAACATCTGGCGTCCGGCGACGTCGGCCGAGAGCGCGTCGCGGTGGGTGCGCGCGCACAGCTTGCTGGTGTAGACGTCAGCACGGCGCACCAGTGAGGCCAGGTCACCGACATCGCTGCTGCCCAGCGGGTAGCCCGTGCCGTCTTCAACTTCGTGATGGCGCGCCACGGCATTGAGCCAGTCTTTGTCGCGCACGCCAGCGGCCTCGAGCTGCTGCGCGCTGCGGTGCGGGTGGCTTTGCAATTGTTCGCGCTGCTCGGGCGTGAGCGGCACGCGCTGGGTCGAAAGTTCACCTTGCAGCTCCAGCATCGAAAGGTTCGAGGTCAGTGCGATCTTGAAGACCTTGGCCACCTCTTCGGGCGTCCAACCCAGGCGCTGCGCCACCAAGAAGGCGGTGACGGCGGTGTTCATCGAGCGCTGCACGCCATAAGCGGTGGCAGCGTTGGCGTCGTGGCGTAGCACCTGGAAGATGGCCAGGTCGGGGTCGCGCTCGACCAGCACCAGCATGGGGTCGGCGGCGTCTTCAAGTGCGGCGCGAAAGCTGTGGTGCGGCGCGTGCATCAACGCCTGGTCCACGCGCGACAGGCCTTCTTGCCACAGGCGTGGCAAGAGCTCGCGCGGGGCCTGGCGAGCGTGGTCGGCGGCTGTGACCAGCTCATCCAGATCGACGATGGCGCCTCGGCTCAGCAGCGCATCGATCTGTTCGCCGCTCTCAAAAACATGGCCGCGCGCCAACAGCAGGGTCTGGTCGGCATTGCGCACATTGAAGGGCAGCGGTTGACCCAGGCGAATGCGGTGTTTGACTGCGGCAAGGATGGTCGTTTGCATGGGCGCTGACACTCGTGAACGTGACCGGATGGGGCGTTGGCGCCGCGTCAGGCGCCGCCATGGATGAGATTTCGGCGCCAGCTCGCCGAACTTGATTAGCCGTGCCTGCCGAGCCGGTCTCAGCCGGGGTTAAGCTCGCGACATGTCAAGAAAAGCCGTTTCCACCGATTCCTGGGCCGAGTTGCACGGGGCATTTCGCTGGCGCGTGCCGCAGTGCTTCAACATTGCCGACGTCTGCTGTGGGCGCTGGGCGCGCAACCCTGCGAGCGCCATGCGCGTGGCCGTGCACTGGGAGCGCGACGACGGCGCGGCCGGCGCACTGAGCTACGGCGCGCTGCAGTTACAGGCCAACCGCCTGGCCCACGCCCTGGCGCGCCAAGGCGTGAAGGCGGGTGATCGCGTAGCCATCGTCATGGCGCAAAGGCCCGAAACAGCCATCGCCCACATCGCCATCTACCAGCTCGGTGCCGTGGCCATGCCACTGTCGATCCTCTTCGGCGGAGACGCGCTCGAATACCGGCTCAAAGACAGCGGCGCCGTCGCGGCCATCGCCGACGCCACCTGCCTGCCCAAGCTGCGCGCGGCGCGCCGCAACTGCCCGAAGTTGCAGCATCTGTTTGCAGTGGACGACGCCGCCGAGGGCGACATCGCCTGGCGCGAAGCGCTGGCGCGCGAGAGCGAGCTCTTCATCAACCACGTGACCCTGGCGGACGACCCCGCGCTGCTGATCTACACCAGCGGCACCACCGGCCAGCCCAAAGGCGCGGTCATTCCGCACCGCGCGCTGCTGGGCAACCTGACCGGTTTTGTGTGCAGCCAGAACTGGTTTGGCGCCGAACCTGGCGGCGTGTTCTGGAGCCCCGCTGACTGGGCCTGGACGGGTGGCCTCTTGGACGCGCTCTTGCCCACGCTCTACTTCGGCCGCGAGATCGTGGCCTACCAGGGCCGTTTCTCGCCCGAGGTCGCCTTCGAGCTGATGCAGCGCCACCGCGTCACGCATGCCTTCCTCTTCCCCACGGCGCTCAAAGCGATGATGAAAGCCGTGCCCGAGCCGCGCAAGAAGTACCGCTTGCAGCTGCGCGCGCTGATGAGCGCGGGCGAGTCGGTAGGTGACACCGTGTTCCATTGGTGCCGCGAGCACCTGGGCGTGGGCGTCAACGAGATGTTCGGCCAGACCGAGATCAACTACGTGGTGGGCAATGGCGCGACCTATGTCGACGCGCAGGGCCGCCGGCATATCGCCTGGCCGGCCAAGCCCGGCAGCATGGGCCGCGCCTACCCAGGCCACCGCGTGGCCGTGCTTGACGAAGCCGGCGCCGAGGCGCCGCGTGGCACCGTGGGCGAAGTGGCCGTGCACCGGCGCGACATCCACGGCGACCCCGACCCCGTGTTCTTCCTGGGCTACTGGCACGACGACGCCGCCACACGCGCCAAGTTTGATGGCGACCCCACGGACAGCTGGTGCCGCACCGGCGACCTGGCCACCATGGACAACGACAACTACCTCTGGTACCGCGGGCGCAGCGACGACGTCTTCAAGGCGGCGGGCTACCGCATCGGCCCGAGCGAGATCGAGAACTGCCTCATCAA
>JANMMH010000460.1:0-1630 GCA_031373055.1 Rubrivivax sp.
GCTCAGGCGGCTGGTGCCGCGGCGCTCGGCCGCCGTCATGTCCAGCATGGCCAGCTCGTCGTCCTGCGCTGGCGGCACGCGTGCGGCCCAGGCTTCGTCAACATAGACATGGCAGGTGGCGCAGCTCAAGGAGCCGCCGCAATCGGCAGCGATGCCGTCGACACCACCGGCGCTGGCCGCGTGCATGAGGCTGCGGCCTATCGCTGCGTCCACCGTGATGGCGGGGCCGGTGTGGGTGATGAGTGTGACGCTGGGCATGGCCCGAGTTTAATAACGGCTGAAGTACTCGCGCCGCTGCCATTCGGTCTTGTCGGCGGCGGCGTCATAGCGCGCTTCTTCGCTGCGCTTGATGCGCGTCCAACAGTGCACCAGCTCGCTGCCAAACGCGGCGCACAGCGTGGTGTCGACCGCCAGCGCGTCGAGGGCTTCGCCCAGGCTGGTGGGCAGTGCATGTTCCGGGCCGATGCTGGACGTGGCGTAAGGCGCGGCGGTCGCCGGCGGCGTACGCAGGCCGCGCTCGACGCCGTCCAGGCCCGCGTGAATCTGCGCGGCGATGTAGAGGTAGGGGTTGGCAGCGGGCTCACCCAGGCGGTTCTCAATTCGCGTGGCGGGGTCACCCGCTGCGCCCAGTACGCGCAGCATAGCGCCGCGGTTGTCGCGCCCCCAACACGCTGCCATCGGCGCCATGGCGTTGGCGCGAAAGCGGCTGTAGCCGTTGACCGTGGTGGTGCAAAACGCCGCCATGCCACGTGCGTGCGCCAGCAAGCCTGCGAGCCAGGATTGGCCGATGTCAGACAGCGCATGTTCGGCGTTAGCGTCTGTGCTGCCGGGTGCGGCGGCATCGCGCATGAACGCGTTGCCGCCGCTGGCCAGGTGCGCCAGCGAGTGGTGCAGATGCCAGCCGCTGGCCATCACGTTGTCAAACGGCGGGCGGCACATGAAGCTGGCGTGATAACCCGCGCGGCGCAGCGCCTGTTTGACGCCGCTTCGGAACAGGGCCATCTGGTCGGCGGCCTGCATCGCGCCGGTGGCGTCAAACACCGCCTCGACCTGGCTTGGCCCGAGCTCGATTTCGAGCGAGCGCAGTGGCAGGCCCAGGCCTTGTGCGGTGTGCTGCACGATGCGCAGCGCCTCGTCGGACATGTCGGCATGGCCTTCGGCCAGCAGCATGTAGCCGGGGTGAATCATGCTCAGCGTGGGCGGCTCGCCGGGCCAAGCGGCCAGCGCCGGGTCGAGCTTGGCGTCGTCAATGCGGTAGATGTGGAACTCGACTTCGAGCCCGCACCTGAGGCTATAGCCGGCGCGGCGCAGGCGCTCTATCGCCAGCGCCAAGACGTGACGCGGATCGATGGCCAGCGGCGTGCCATCCGGCAGCGTCAGCTGGCCCTGCATCCATGCGGTGCCGCTCGCCCAGGGCAGCGTGCGAAAACTGGTGGCGTCAGGCATCAACACAAAGTTGTTGGCGAACCCGAAGCCATGCAAGTCGGCCGTGCCACCGGGCTCGAAGACAGCGTAGGCCGTGCGGTCGGAGGTGTCTTTGAGCACCAGGGTGCTGACCATGCCGACACCTTGCGTCAGCGCGTCGGCCACGGCGTGTGGCATCAAGGTCTTGCCACGGAAGCTGCCGTGC
>JANMMH010000464.1:0-3608 GCA_031373055.1 Rubrivivax sp.
GGTCGGCCAGATTGATGAAGCCGAAGTTGGGGCTCATCCACAGCACGATCTCTTCGGCCAGGCGCGAGACATGCACCATGGTGATGGCGGCGAAGCTGGTGAACTCGATGGCGAAGTCGCGGTCGCTCACGGCGTCCAGGCTGTTCTGGCACACGCCGTCGAAGCCCAGCAGACGCGCCACGAGTTCGCGGTCCCGCGGGTCGCTGGTGCCCGCCAGTGCCGCCGCGCCCCAGGGCAGCTGGTTGGTGCGGCGGGGCACGTCGCTCAGGCGCTCCGTATCGCGCGCGAACATCTCCACGTAAGCCAGCAGGTGGTGCGCAAAGCTCACCGGCTGCGCCACTTGCATGTGGGTGAAGCCGGGCATGACGGTGTCGGTGTGCTTTGCCGCCAGCTCCACGAGTGCACGTTGCATGGCCTTTAGCAGGGTTGCGAGCTGGTCGATCTCGCCGCGCAGCCACAAGCGCAGGTCGGTGGCCACCTGGTCGTTGCGCGAGCGCCCGGTGTGCAGGCGCTTGCCGGCGTCACCCACCAGTTCCGTCAAGCGCGCTTCGATGTTCAGGTGCACGTCTTCCAGCGCCAGCACCCACTCAAAGCGGCCGGCTTCGATGTCGGCGGCAATCTGTGTCAGCCCGCGCTGAATGTCCGCAAAGTCTTGCGCACTGATGACGCCTTGCGTGGCCAGCATCTGCGCATGCGCCAGCGAGCCGTCAATGTCAGCACGCCATATACGCTGATCAAAGCCCACGCTGGACGTGTAGCGCTGCACCAGCTCGCTCATCGGCTCAGAAAACAGGGCCGACCAGGCCTGGGCTTTGTTGTGCAGGGAAGAGGTGGACATCGTGGGGCGCGCCGTAGTCGGCGGCGTCAAGACGGGGGTCCTTATTATCGGCAGCCTTCATGCGCGCCCATGCCTGACCACCGCCCCCCACCCGCCGGCACGACCCGCCCGGCCAGCCTTTGGCCCGACAGCACACGCGCCGGTGAGCTGGCCAGCACGCAGTTCGCGCTCTCGCGTTTTGACCCACTGGCCGACGAGCGCACGCGCGAGGAGGCGCAGACCTTGGCGGCCTTCGACGTCTGCCACCCTGCACTCGCCTTGCGTACCGTGTTGCTGGTGCAAGGGGTGTTGGTGGTGGGCGCGCTGGTGGTGGCGGGCAGCTGGGCCGATCTGGTCGGCAAGGCTTCAGTCGGTGCCTTTGTCGGCGTCGCCGGCGCCGGGGTCTGGCTAGTGACCGTGTGCGCGCTCAAGGGCTTGCTGCGCAAGCTCAGCGCACCGGCGCGAACGCTTGCAGCCTCTGCGCTCGGTGCCGCAGCGGCGCTGCTGGCGTGGTGGCCGCTTGAAACGCTGAACATGGTCGACGCCGCCAGCAGCGTGCGTGCCACCGGCGCGGCGCTGGCAGGTGCCGGCCTGGCGCTGTTACTCTGGGCCTGGCTCGGCCATCGCGCTCGTCATTGGCAGCCGGCGCAGGCGCACGCGCGGCTGGTGGAATTGCAGTCGCGCATACGCCCGCACTTCCTCTTCAATGCGCTCAACACGGCGCTGGCCTTGGTGCGCATCGACCCCGAACGCGCTGAGGCTGTGCTGGAGGATTTGAGTGAGCTCTTTCGTGTGGCGCTGGCAGATGTCGGCATGTCGGTGAGCCTGCAAGAGGAGATCGACCTCGCGCAGCGCTACCTGGCCATCGAGCAAATCCGCTTTGGCAAACGGCTTGAAGTGACCTGGGACATCGACCCGCGCGCAGGCAGCGCGCGCGTGCCGCCGCTGGTGTTGCAGCCCTTGGTGGAAAACGCGGTGCGCCACGGTGTGGAGCCATCGGTGGACGGCGGCAAGCTCACGGTGCGCGCAAGCGTGAAGCGTGGGCAGATGCTGCTGGTGGTCAGTAACACCGTGGGCGACGAGCCGTCGACCCCCGGCCACGGTATGGCGCTGCACAACGTGCGCGAGCGGCTGCGTTTGCTGCATGACGTGGCGGGGCAGTGCGACGTGTGGCTGGACGGTGGCGTGTTTTACGCGCGCATCATCGTGCCGCTGTAGCAAGTGCAAGCCATGAGCAACGAAGCGCTAACACTCAAAGTGATGCTCGTCGACGACGAAGCCCTGGCGCGTCTGCGCCTGCGCTCGCTGCTGCAAGCCTGTACCGAGACGCCCACCGAGATCGTGGCCGAAGCCGAAAGTGCGACGCAGGCGCTGGAGCTGCTGCGTGACGCGGTGGTCGACCTCGTGCTGCTCGACATCCGGATGCCCGGACGAGACGGCTTGCAGCTGGCCAGCGCGCTGCGCTCGCTGCCGTTGCCGCCTGCGATGGTGTTCGTCACCGCGCACAGTGGTCACGCGTTGCGCGCGTTCGACCTTGACGCGGTGGACTACCTCACCAAGCCGGTGCAGCGCGCGCGTCTGCAAGCCGCGCTCCAACGTGTGCAGCAGCGCCGCTGGCCCCAGAGCGCCATGCCCGCGCCGCTGGTCGACACCCCCATGCTGGTGGTGGCCGAACGCGGCCGCATGGAGCGCGTGCCTGTAGACGCGGTGCTGTATCTCAAGGCCGAGATGAAGTACGTGACGCTGCGTACCGCTGAGCGCAGTTATGTGCTGGACGACTCCTTGACGGAACTTGAACAGCGCCTGGGCGCGGGCTTCATCCGCATCCATCGCAACGCGCTGGTGGCCAACCGCGCGGTGCGTGAATTGCAGCGGCGCAGTGATGAAGGTGCCGACGAAGGCTGGGCCGTGCGCGTGGCGCCGATTGATGAGTGGCTGCCGGTGTCGCGGCGCTTGGTGGCGGCGGTGAAGGAAGCCCTGGCAGCAGGCGCGGCGGGGTGACCTGACGCCGCGTCGGCTGAACTGTCAGGGGCGCGCCCGCCTCAGAGCTTGTGAAGACATGAATCACACCCGCGCCGGGGTGGCCAAGGGCCCCGGGCAAGGCGCGACGTGCAGCCCGCACTCACGTGCGGGCAATCGTCGCAACGCTGCCCGGGGCCCTTGGGTACCCCGGCCCTTCGGGTAGACCCCCAGAGAAGGCCCACTCCGCGTTGCAAATGCTCGCCGGGTCGGCGGACCCGGCTGCGCTTTGCGCCTTGATTGGGCCTTCTCTGGGGGTCTACGCGGTCGTGATTCATGTCTTCACAAGCTCTAAGCTCCCTCACCCCGTATTGCGCAGCCCCGCCGCAATGCCATTGATTGACAAATGAATCCCCCGCTCGATGCGCTCCACGTCGTCGCCTACACGGCGCTGGCGGTGGCGGCGCAGCAGCTCGACTTGCAAGTGGTTGATGGGGTCGATGTACGGAAAGCGGTGTTCGATCGAGCGTGCTAACGCTGGATTTGACTGCAAACGATCAGTGGCCCCCGTGATCAGCGTCAGCGCTGCGTCGGCACGTTCCCACTCGGCGCGGATGGCGGCAAAGATGCGCCGCGCCATCACCTTGTTTTCCACCAGCTCGACGTAACGCGCGGCCAGGCGCAGATCGCTCTTGGCCAGCACCATGTCCATGTTGCTCATCAGCGTGCGAAAGAAGGGCCACTGCTTGTGCATGCGGCGCAAGAGCTCGATGCGCGCCTCTCGGGCGTTAGCGTCTTTGCCGGCTGCCGCCAAGAACGACTCGACCGCCGA
>JANMMH010000476.1:0-1709 GCA_031373055.1 Rubrivivax sp.
CAGATGCCAAAGCGCGTGGCGCAGGTAAGCGCGGTGCGGACCCTGACTTCGTCGACACCAGCCGCGTCCAGCGTGTCGATGATGTCTTCATCGAGCATCTGGCCCGCGCCCAGCATCATGGCCTGCGTCTCGGGGTGCAGCACTTCGGTGGCGGTGACGCGACCGAGGATTCGGTCGCGCAGCGAGTCAATGACCTCGCCGCCTTCCACCAGCGCGCGGCGGTTCATGCCGTTGCTGGTGCCGCAGTCTTCTTCGATCACCACCAGGTCTTGCGTCACGTCGACCAGGCGGCGCGTGAGGTAGCCCGAGTTCGCCGTCTTCAGCGCCGTGTCCGCGAGGCCCTTGCGGGCGCCGTGGGTGGAGATGAAGTACTGAAGAACGTTCAGGCCTTCGCGGAAGTTGGCGGTGATGGGCGTCTCGATGATCGAGCCGTCAGGCTTGGCCATCAGGCCGCGCATGCCAGCGAGCTGCCGGATCTGCGCGGCCGAACCGCGAGCGCCCGAGTCGGCCATCATGTAGATCGAGTTGAAGGACTCCTGCTCCACCGTCTTGCCGTGGCGGTCGACGACCTTCTCTTTGGCCAGCTGGCTCATCATGACCTTGCCGACTTCATCGCCGGTCTTGCCCCAGATGTCGACCACCTTGTTGTAACGCTCGCCGGCCGTCACCAAGCCCGAGACATATTGCTGCTCGATCTCTTTGACTTCCTTCTCGGCACGCTCGATCAGGCCCGGCTTTTCTTTGGGCACCAGCATGTCGTCGATGGAAATCGAAATACCCGCGCGCGTGGCCAGCTTGAAGCCGCTTTGCAGCAGCTTGTCGGCGAACACCACGGTTTCTTTCAGGCCGCACTTGCGGAATGAAAGGTTGATCAGGCGCGAGATCTCTTTCTTCTTCAGCGGCTTGTTGAGCACGCTGAAGGGCAGGCCACGCGGCAGGATTTCCGACAGCAGCGCACGGCCCACCGTCGTTTGCACGAGCTTGAGCTCGGACGTGAACTCCTGCGTGTCACCCACGCGCAGCCACTCGACCAGGCGCACGCCAATCTTGGCGGTGACCTCGACCACGCCGTTGTCCAGCGCGCGCAGCATCTCTTCCAAGTCGCTGAAGACCATGCCTTCGCCGCGCGCGTTGATGCGGTCGCGCGTGGCGTAGTACAGGCCCAGCACGACGTCTTGCGAGGGCACGATCGACGGCTTGCCGTTGGCCGGGAAGAGCACGTTGTTCGACGCCAGCATCAGCGTGCGCGCTTCCATCTGAGCTTCGATGCTCAGCGGAATATGCACGGCCATCTGGTCGCCGTCGAAGTCGGCGTTGAAGGCCGAACACACCAGCGGATGCAGCTGAATCGCCTTGCCTTCAATGAGCACCGGCTCAAAGGCTTGAATGCCCAGGCGGTGCAGCGTCGGCGCGCGGTTCAAGAGCACCGGGTGCTCCTTGATGACTTCTTCAAGGATGTCCCACACCTCTGGCGTGCCGGCTTCAACTTCCTTCTTCGCCGCCTTGATGGTGGTGGCGATACCCATCGCCTCCAGGCGCGAGAAGATGAAGGGTTTGAAGAGCTCGAGCGCCATCAGCTTGGGCAAACCGCACTGATGCAGCTTGAGCGTGGGGCCGACGACGATGACCGAACGGCCCGAGTAGTCGACGCGCTTGCCCAGCAAGTTCTGGCGGAAGCGCCCGCTCTTGCCCTTGATCATGTCGGCCAG
>JANMMH010000507.1:0-2237 GCA_031373055.1 Rubrivivax sp.
CGCCGAGCTCGTAACGGCCGCGCCACACGCCTTCGAGTTCGCGGCTGATGGGGGTGCTTGCCAGTGGCAGATCAACCTGCGCCGGGCCGAGGCGCTGCAAACGCAGGGCAGCTTGATGGCCACCCTGGTGTAGCTCGCCAAGCAATGCGCCGTCGGCCTGCAATCGTAGATGCGCGCTGGCGTCGCCCAGCGCCACAAGTTTGAAGCTGAGCTGGCCTTGCGCATCGACCACCAGCTCGCGCAGCGGCGCGCCTTTGACGCCGCGTCCGGGCAGGATGGCTGACCCGACCCAGCCGGCAGCCGTGGGCGCGATGTCGATCAATAGGCGCAGCCGCGCGCCGGAAAGATGTGCGTCAGCCTCCCAGCGGCCGGCGATAGCCGGGTTGGCATGGCTCGCGGCGGCGGCCATGCCCGCGAGCAGCAACAGCACCATTCGTCGACGGATCATGCACACATCTCCAACGTTATTCGTAAGCCAAGGCCTCGCGTGCCGGCTGGCGCAACACCGTCAGCACCGAGACCACCACGGCCAGCATGAGCAGCAGCCAGCCGACACCCAATTCGGCCAGGCCTTGCAGCGAGAAGCGCAAGGGGACAGTGACATGCAGAAGCTGTGTCGAGGCGCTGTGGTTCAAGGCCAGCGTGAAGACCAATGACAGGCCCACCGCCACGAGCGCGCTGAGCAGCGCCACCGCAGCGGCCTCGGCCACGAAGATCAGCGCGATGGCGCGCGGTGTGGCGCCGATGGCCTGCAGCACGCCGATCTCGCGTGTGCGCTCCAGCACGTTCATGCTGCTGCTGGCCGCGAGCACGATGCCGCCCAAGAGCGCCACTGCCAGCGCCACCATTTGAATGACCTCGCCCACGACCTTGAAGTGCTCGTCCAGCGAGTCACGAAAGACATCGCGCGAGAGCATCTGCCCCAGTGTGTGGCGCGCGTCAATGAGCGCCTGGTCCAGGCCGCGCATCACGCCTTCGAGATCACGGCCGCTCGCCCTGACGCGCAGCAACGTCGAGTTGTCGCCCAGCGCGGTGATGGTGTCGAAGGCTTCGAGCGTGGTGTAGACGGCGGCCTGCCCGATCTCTTCGACCAGGCCGACGACCTGCACCGTGGCGCTGCGATCTTGAAAGTACAGGGCCAGCGGCGCGCCGACGCGGATGCTTGGGTCCAGCTCAAGCATGGTGCGGGTGATCAGCACTTCATCGAGCGCGCCAGCGCGTGGCGCGCGGCCTTGCAGGATAGGCAGCTTGAAGAGCTGCGTCGCGGACGGGAAACCGGTCAACGCAAAGCGCTTGTCCGATGTGCTGGCCAGGCCGGCGCCCACACGTCGCCAGGCCTCGACCACCGCAACGTCTGGCACTGTGCGCGCAATGCCTTCGAGCACCGCCGCAGCTGCGGGCCGCTGCAAGATCACGTCAATGTTATGGCCTTGCTGCGCCAGGCTGTCATCGATCACGCCCATCAGGCTTTTGTAGTTGCTGTGGGTGGTGAGCAGCAGCGCGCCGGCGGCGCCCAGTGCGAGCACGATGAGCGTTAGCCGCCACGGCCGCCGAAAGCTGTTGCGCAGTGCCAGCGTGAATTTCAAATGCCCTGGCCAGCGCACGAGTGCTGCGCTGGCGCGTGCGAGCCAGCCAGCGCCCTCGCGCAAGCCCGGGTCTTGCATGGCCTGGCGCGGCGTCATGCGCGCGGCGCGCCAGATCGGCAGCGCCATGGCCAAGAGCGGCAGCGCCCACAGCGCCACAGCTTCAAGCTGGCGCAGTGACGTGGGCACAGCAAGCGAGCTGATGTCGATGTTCAGCGTGGCCTGATGGCGCTGCACCAGCAGCTGCCCGAGCCAAGCGCCCAGCGGCAGCGCCAACGCGCAGGCCAGCAGCAGCAAGGGCAACACCAGCGCAGCGTATTGCAGCGCAATCTGCGCGCCCGTGGCACCCAGGGTTTTGAGGATGCCGACGATGCGCACTTCACGCTTCATCCATAGTGACACCATGTACGCGGCCAGCGCGGCCGTGCAGGCGAAACCCATCGCGGCTAACACGCCAAGCACGCGCAAGGCTGCGGTCATCAGCGCGGCGTGCGGATGGGCGGCGTGCTGCACGTCGCTGCGCAGACTTGGGCGGCCGATCTTCTTGAGATAGGCCTGCAGCGCGTGGCTGAGCTCCATCGCGTCTTCGCGGGTCGTGCGCTGCCTCATCTTTACCAGCAGCTGGTCGGGTTCGGTCTGCGCGGTGATCAAGGC
>JANMMH010000527.1:0-7399 GCA_031373055.1 Rubrivivax sp.
GCGGCGGGTTGATCCAGACGTCACGCTCGCCGTGGCGCTGCACCAGCGCGCGCGCGTTGCCGGGGTTGGTCTCCAGGTGCAGCACGCGGTTGGCGTGGGCGTACAAGACGGCGTCGCTCTTGACCTGCTCGTACGAGGGCAGGCGCAGCACCGTGCGCTCGCGCGGGGGCATGACGACAGCGCCGGTTTTGCGCGTGGCGGGCATGGCCACGATGGTTGGTGCCGGTGGTGCGTTGCCGTCTTCTTTGGCGCACGTCTCGCCCACCGACGCTGCTGCTTCGCTGGTCGTCAAATACGGGTTGATGTGCTCGTCAATGCGGCCCGGGCGGTCGACCTCGGTCGAGTCGATCTCGAACCAGCCTTGGCTGCTTGGGTCGTCGTCGCGGCGCATGAATGCCGTGCCGCGCACGTCGGTGATGCGCTGCACGCTCTCGCGCGCGGCCAGTCGGTGGGCGATCTCGATGATGGCGCGCTCAGCGTTGCCGTAGACCAGCAGGTCGGCCTTGCTGTCAACCAGGATCGAGCGCCGCACCTTGTCTTGCCAGTAGTCGTAGTGAGCGATGCGGCGCAGGCTGGCTTCGATGCCGCCCACCACCACCGGCACGTCGCTCCAGGCTTCTTTGCAGCGCTGGGTGTAGACGAGGGTGGCGCGGTCGGGGCGGCTGCCGCCCAGGCCGCCGGGCGTGTAGGCGTCATCGCTGCGGATCTTTCGATCGGCCGTGTAGCGGTTGATCATCGAGTCCATGTTGCCCGCCGCCACACCGAAAAACAGGTTCGGTTTGCCCAGGGCTTTGTAGGGCTCGGCGCTTTGCCAGTCGGGCTGCGCAATGATGCCGACGCGAAAGCCTTGCGCTTCAAGCACGCGGCCGATCACCGCCATGCCAAAGCTCGGGTGGTCGACGTAGGCGTCACCGCTGACGATGACGATGTCGCACGAGTCCCAGCCCAGCTGCTCCATCTCGGCGCGGCTCATTGGCAAGAACGGCGCGGGGCCAAAGCGCTTGGCCCAGAACGGGCGGTACGCCGTCAGCGCTTTCATGGGGCGCGCCGGTGTGGCGACGCTGGGGTGGTCTAGGGTTTGCAAGGGCAGCTCGGGCCAGCAGGATGCCGGCAGCCACGATTGTCGCTGCCGGCGGCCCGACCGCAGGACATAGCGGGCTATTGCAGATTGACCGGCCCGTTCAGGGCAACACCAATTCGAAGCGTGCACCGCCTTGCGGCCTGTCGAACAAGGCCACGCTGCCTACACGCTCGCCACTGCGATGCGCGCGAGCGACGCTGCGGCAAAGCTCGGTGCCAAGACCTGTGGACCAGGCGTCACCGGCGCCTGCGGTGGCGGCCAGGCCGGGGCCGTCGTCTTCGACCGAGAGCACCAGATAACCGTCACGTTGAACGGCGTCCAGCGTCACCACCGTACGCGCATAGCGGCAGGCGTTGTGCAGCGCGGCGTCGAGCGCCAGGCGCACCAGGCGCATGTCGAAATACCAGAACGGCGGCGCGTTGTCACCGCCACCGAACTGGGTGCGAAGCTGCGGCGCTGCGCGCGCGACCGAGTTCGACAGGTGCTGCATCAGTGCCTGCGGTGACTCGTCATCGACCATGGCGCGCAGGCCTTCGTCGCGGTAGAGCGTGAGAAACGCCACGAGCTCGCGGCGCATTTGCTCGCAGTGCAGGCGCGCTGCGCGTGCCGCCTCAGCTTGCGGGTTAGCTTCCAACGCCAGCAGCTGGCCTTCAAGACCACCCAGCGCGTTCTTCAGGTCGTGCACCGCCAGGGCGGCGAGTTCGGGCGTCATCGCGTGGCGTGCTTCAGGCGTGACTTAGGCTGGCTGCGCCGCGACGGTACCGGTCTTCAAACTGGCCAGCGTTTCGCGGTAGTAGCGGTGCATCTGCGCCACGCGGTCGTTGCCCGGCATCAGGCTGTCCAGCCGCGTGAGGTAGGCGCGCACGCGCTCGCTGACGGCCGTGCTCATCTGCCTCTTCAAGCGCAGCGACATGCAGTTCATTTGCGCCGCCTGCAAGAGCACACCGGTGTTTTCGGGGTACTCGCGCAGCGCGGCTTCAATCGCTGCCAGGGCTTCGTCGATCTGGCTGTTGCGGAAGAGTGTCTTGGCGTCGCTGACCTTGCCGTTGAGGCCTTTGACCGCGCCTTCAACCACCTGCGTCAGCATGTGTTCGCGCCCTGTGTCTTTGAGCACCTTGCCGATGAGCTGCTTGACGCGGGGGTTTTCGTGGTCGGCGCTGACCGCCGTTTCCAGCAGCTTCAAGCCCGCCTCTTCATGGCCGCCCAGGAGCTCGGCTTTGGCCAGCGCCACGGTAGCGAAGTCGGCCTTGGCGCGACGCATGGATTGGCGCGCGCGCGCCAGGCTGGCTTCGGCGCCGGAGACGTCACCGCCCTTGATCTGCGCCTGCGCCTTGATGGCCAGGGCAACGTTGCCGAACTGTGGGTCATGGCGGTTGCTGGGCACCGCGCCGTCGAGCAGCGTCATGGCCTCTTGCCATTCACCGGCGTCGCACTTCACCTGCGCGAGCGTCAACACGTCTTGCGACTGCGCGGTGATCGAGCCCTTGGTCGCCTTGGTGAGCTTGTTGAAGCATTCCTTGGCGGTCTCCAAGTCGCCGTTGCGGTACGCGCTCTCGCCCACCATGCGCTGGCGTTTGGCCGACGGCATCACCGCCGCCGAGTCCCGCAGCGTCCACATCGCGCCTTCGCTGTCGCCCTGCGCTTCCAGGCATTCGGCCACCAGGTCGTAGGCCTCCACCGACTTCTCGCCCTCTTTGGAACGCATGATGTCGTAGGCCAGGGCCTTGGCTTCTTCAAAGTTGCCGGCGGCCTTTTGCGCGCGCGACATGCCGAGCTGCGCCCACACCAGGCCAGGGCGGATCGTGAGTACCTTGCTGTAGATGGCAGAGGCTTCTTCGTGCCGACCCAACTGCAAGAGCGTCTGGCCTTTGAGTTGCAGCGCGTGCATGGTCCAGCGGCCCTGTTTGAGCACCACGTCATCGCACGCCGCCAGCGCGCCCGCGCTGTCCTGTTGCGCCAGGCAATGGTGGATGGGCGCCAGCGCATTGCGCCGGTCGATCTGGGTCTTCAGCCGCTCTTCGATGTCACCCACGGTGACGGGCTTGAGCAAGTAGGCGTCGGGCTTGCATTCGCTGGCCGAGGCCACCGCCGCGTAGGAATTTTCGGCCGTGACCATGAAGAAGATCGCTTCCGGCGGCAAGGCATTGGTCTCGCGCAAGACCTCAAGGATCTGCTGGCCGTCGGACTTCTGGTTGAGGTTGTAGTCGCAAATGATCAGGCCGTAGCTGCGTGACTTGGTCAGGCGCATGGCGTCATCGGCCGTCGCTGCGACGTCGATCTTCTGGATCTGCAGCATCGTGAGCTGGCCACGCAGCGTTGTCTGCTGGTTCGCCATGTCGTCGATGATCAGCACGTGCAGGTTGGCGAATGGCGATTGGAAGGACATGGGTGCTCCGTGGGTGTCCGCCGAGTTGGGCGAAAGCTCGTCAGCGCTGTTTCGGCACATATCGATGTGACTTGAACGGCACAGCGGCGGCGCTCAAGTTGGCACAGCCCCCGCCGATATGCTGACCATGGACGCCTTTGCATTGATCCTTGTCATCGTGCTCGCCGGCTTGGCCGCCACCGCCGTGGTGGCATGGACGCTCAGCGGCGGCTGGGTGCGCTACACCTTGCAGCGCACGAAGCAACGCGGTGCGCCGGCAGCGCTGCCGCGTGCGCAATCCGACGCAAGTGCGCGCCAGGCGCCGAACGCGCAGGCCAGGCGCGTGGTCGTGCCCGCTCGCGCAGGCAAGCCAGCACGCATCACGTCCAGCGAGCCCGGGGCGCAGGACAGCGATGTGCCGACACAACCGCGCGCGCATCGGACGATGGCCGCAGTGGCCACCTCAGCCTTCAGCGCCCCAGCAGAAGCGGCCCCCAGCACGCCCGTGGCGAACGTCTTCAATGAGCCCAGCGGCGACAGCACGAACTGGCCCAGCACCAGCTGGCACAGTACGAGCTGGCCGGCGACACAGCCGTCGAGCATGACGTCGATATCAACCCAGTTCGCTGAAACGATGCCCATGCCGATGGAGACCACGGCGGCGCGCTGAAGCGCCCTGCGCTGTCAGTCGGCAGCTTTGAGCAGGGTGTTTGCGGCCGGCATCGAGGTCGGTGCGCCGACACCGTCGGCGTCACCGACATCGTCGCCCAAGAAACCACCACTCTGGTGTTCCCACAGCCTCGCGTAAATGCCGCCGGCAGCCAGCAGCGTGTGGTGGTCGCCTTGCTCGACCACGCGGCCTTGGTCCATCACGATCAAGCGGTCCATCGCGGCGATGGTCGACAAACGGTGCGCGATGGCGACCACGGTCTTGCCCTCCATCAGCCGGTACAGGCTTTGCTGGATCGCGGCTTCGGCCTCGCTGTCGAGCGCGCTCGTGGCTTCATCCAGCAGCAGGATGGGCGCGTCCTTCAACATCACGCGGGCAATGGCGATGCGCTGGCGCTGGCCGCCTGAGAGCTTGACGCCGCGCTCGCCCACATGCGCGTCGAACCCGGTGCGGCCTTTGGCGTCGGCCAGTGTGGCGATGAAGTCACTGGCTTCGGCGCGTGCGGCAGCGCGCACCATGTCGTCGTCACTGGCGTCGGGCCGGCCGTAGAGGATGTTGTCGCGCACTGAGCGGTGCAAGAGCGAGGTGTCCTGCGTCACCATGCCGACCTGGCGGCGCAGGCTTTCTTGCGTCGTCTGCGCGATGTCTTGGCCGTCGATCGTGATGCGCCCGCCTTGCAGGTCATACAGGCGCAAGAGCAGGTTCACCACCGTGCTCTTGCCCGCGCCCGAGCGGCCCACCAGGCCGATCTTCTCGCCGGGGTGGATGGTCAGGTTCAGCCCATCAATGACGCGGCGCGACGCGCCGTTTTGTGCCGTCCCGTACGCGAAGTTCACGTCCTCAAAACGCACCTCGCCGCGCGTCACCTTGAGCTCGACCGCGCCTGCCGGGTCGAGCACGCTGCGCGGGCGCGACAAGGTCTTGATGCCGTCTTGCACGGTGCCGATGTGCTCGAACAGCGACGCCATCTCCCACATCACCCAGTGCGAAATGCCGTTGAGCCGAAAAGCCATGGCCGTGGCCGCCGCCACCGCGCCGACGCCGATGTGGCCATGGCTCCAGGACCACAGCGCCACCAGCGTGGTGCCGGCAATGAGGCTCACGCCCAGGAACTGGTTGACAGCCTCGAAGGCGGTGACCAGGCGCATTTGCCCGTGCACCGTGAGCATGAATTCCTGCATCGCGCTGCGCGCAAAGTACGCCTCGCGCCGCGCGTGCGAGAAGAGCTTGACGGTGGCAATGTTGGTGTAGGCGTCGGTCACGCGCCCGACCATCAGCGAGCGCGCATCGGCCTGCGTCTGCGCCACGCGGCCCAGGCGCGGCACGAAGTAGCGCAGCGTCACTGCATAGGCCGCGAGCCAGCCAAGAAAAGGCAACATCAGCACGAGGTCAAACGCGCCGACGATGGCCACCATGGTCACGAAGTAGATGACGACGTAGACCAGGATGTCGGCGACGATGAGCCAGGTGTCGCGCACGGCCAGCGCCGTCTGCATCACCTTGGTGGCGATGCGCCCGGCGAACTCGTCGCCAAAAAACGCCAGGCTTTGCTCCAGCATCAAACGGTGAAAGTTCCAGCGCAGGCGCATCGGGAAGTTGCCGAACACGCCCTGGTACTTCACCAGCGCCAGCAACGCCGCCACCACCACGCTGGCCAGCAACAGGGCGCCCAAGAGCAGAAGGCTCGTGCGCTGCTCGGCCCAGAAGGTGGCACTCGGCGTCTTGCCCAGCAAGTCGACCACGTGCGCCATCATGCTGAAGAGCAGGGCCTCGAAAGCGCCGAAGGCAGCGGTGCACAGCGTCAACACCAGCAAGAGGCCACGCACGCCGTGGGTGCAGTCCCACAAGAAGGCGAAGAAGCGCGGCGGGGGTGGGGGTGGCAGGGCATCCGGATAGGGATGCACCATGCGCTCGAATCGCTGGAACAAAGCGGGTCTTTGGTGTCGACGCAGGGCGCCGGGGGTGCGCATTATCAGCACAGCCTTTGCAGCCACTTCGCACGCGAGCTTGGCGCGTGAAGTCAGCGCGCGAAGTCGGCCCGTACACTCGTGCCATGACGGCGGCAAGCGGCGACCACGGACACGATCACAGCCATCTCGACGAGATGGATTTGCGTGTGCGTGCGTTAGAGACCCTGCTCACCGAAAAGGGCTACGTGGACGCTGCGGCGATCGACCGCATCATCGAAACCTACGAGCTGCACATCGGCCCGCGCAACGGCGCGCGCGTCGTGGCGCGGGCTTGGGCCGATGCCGGTTTTGCCGCGTGGCTTGCCACCGACGCCACGGGGGCGATTGCCTCGTTGGGCTACAGCGGGCGCCAGGGCGAACACATGGTGGCCGTGTTCAACACGCCCGAGCTTCACAACCTGGTGGTGTGCACGCTTTGTTCTTGTTATCCCTGGCCGGTGCAGGGTTTGCCACCGGTTTGGTACAAGTCAGCGCCCTACCGCTCGCGTGCGGTGTCAGCACCGCGCGGTGTGCTCGCCGAGTTTGGTGTCACGCTGCCCGAGCAGGTGCAGATGCGCGTGTGGGATTCCACTGCCGAAGTGCGCTACCTGGTGGTGCCGCAGCGCCCGGCCGGCACTGAAGACTGGAGTGAAGAGCGGCTCGCGGCCTTGGTCACACGCGACTCGATGATCGGCACAGGCCTGGCGCTTGAGCCTGCGATCGCGTCAGACACCACGCCATGAGCGGCGTGCACGACATGGGCGGGCAGCGCGACTTTGGGCCTATCGACATCGAAGCCAATGAGCCGCTCTTTCATGCCGACTGGGAAAAGCGCGCGCTGGGCTTGACGCTGGCGATGGGTGCGACGGGGCAATGGAACATCGACATCTCACGCGCCGCGCGAGAAAGCCTGTCCGAGGCCACCTACCTGTCGTCCAGCTACTACCGCATCTGGATCCTGGGGCTGGAAAAGTTGATGCTGGCGCGTGGGCTGGTGCATGAAGATGAGTTGCGCGGAGGGCGCTGCCTCATGCCGGCCAAGCCGGTGGCGCGCGTGCTTCGCGAAGCTGACGTTGCGCCCGCACTGGCGCGCGGCGCGCCGACCTTGCCCGACGCAACGACGCAGCCGCGTTTCGCGGTGGGCGACTGCGTGCGCGCGATGCCGGCGCTGTCGTCAGGACACACGCGCTTGCCGCGTTATGTGCACGGCCATGTTGGCGTGGTGCAGCATGTGCACGGCGCGCATGTGTACGCTGACCGCCACGCGCAGCCGCGCGCGCATGGCGGTTTCGACGACCGGCCCGAGTGGCTGTACACGGTGGCCTTCGACGGCA
>JANMMH010000163.1:0-25791 GCA_031373055.1 Rubrivivax sp.
CGGGCGCGTGCTGCTGGTGGACGACCTGGCCGACACGGGGCACACGCTGCGTGCGGTGGTCGACCGCCTGCGTGGCATGCCCTCGATCAGCGAGCTTCGCGCGGCGGTGATCTGGGTCAAAGGTGTCTCGACCTACACGCCCGACTATTACGTCGAGACGCTGGCCACGAGCCCCTGGATTCACCAGCCGTTTGAAGAGTACGACGGCATGCGGCCCGACAAGTTGGCCAAGAAATTTGTCGTTTGAAATGAAAAAAGGCCGGCACTTTCGTACCGGACTTTCGTCATTTTTTGGTGCCCAGAAGAGGACTCGAACCTCCACGCCGTTAAGCGCTAGTACCTGAAACTAGTGCGTCTACCAATTCCGCCATCTGGGCTAGTTCAGAGCGAAGGATTCTATCATCAAGGACAAAACTGCCGACCTCGAGCACACCATCTCTGGTGTCGCGTTGATGGGTGAATTTGAAGGCATCGTCGACGGCCATCGCGACGGCCACGGCTTCGTCTTGTGCGAGGGCGGCGAGCCCTCCATTTACCTCGCGCCGCAAGAAATGCGCGCTGTGTTGCACCGCGACCGTGTGCGCGTTCGTGTGGTGCGCTACGACCGCAAGGGCCGCCCCGAAGGCCGCGTGCTCGACATCGTCGAACGCCGCAAGACGCCCATCATCGGCCGCCTCCTGCACGAAGGCGGGCAGTGGCTTGTAGCGCCTGAAGATCGCCGCTTTGGGCAAGACATCCTGATCCCCAAAAACGCCACTGCCAGCGCCTCGGTGGGGCAGGTGGTGTCGGTCGAGCTGACCGAATCACCTTCCCTGCACTCCAAGCCCGTGGGCCGTTTTGCCGAAGTGCTGGGCGAGATCGACGACCCCGGCATGGAGATCGAGATTGCGGTGCGCAAGTACGAAGTGCCGCATCAGTTTTCTGCCGAAACCTTGGCGCAAGCCGCTGCCTTGCCGCAGCAGCTGCGCCCGGCCGATCGCAAACATCGCGTCGACTTGACCGACGTCGCGCTCGTCACCATCGACGGCGAAGACGCGCGCGATTTTGACGACGCCGTGTACTGCGAACCCTTCAAGCGCGGCCGCGGCAAGACGGCGTTTGAAGGCTGGCGCTTGCTGGTGGCCATCGCCGACGTCAGCCACTACGTCAAGCCTGGCGAGCCGCTGGATGAAGACGCCTACGAGCGCGCCACGTCCGTCTACTTTCCGCGCCGCGTCATTCCCATGCTGCCGGAGAAACTCTCCAACGGCCTGTGTTCACTGAACCCCGAGCAAGAGCGCTTGGCGATGGTGTGCGACATGCTGGTCGACGGTGAAGGCCGTATCGAGGCCTACCAGTTCTACCAGGCGCTGATCTGCTCGCACGCACGTTTGACCTACACCGAAGTCGCGGCCGTTCTGGGCAATACGCGCGGCCCCGAAGCGCAGCGCCGTACTGAGCTGGTGCCGCACTTGCTGCACCTGCACGAGGTTTACCGCGCGCTCTTGAAGTCGCGCCAAAAACGCGGCGCCATCGATTTTGAGACCACCGAGACACAGATCGTCTGCGACGACAACGGCCGCATCGAAAGGATCGTGCCGCGCGTGCGCACCGAAGCCCACAAGCTGATCGAAGAAGCCATGCTCGCGGCCAACGTCTGTGCGGCCGAGTTCATCGCCGAAGGTGAGCATCCTTCGCTGTACCGCGTGCATGAGGGCCCGACACCCGAGAAGCGCATCGCCCTGCAGAGCTACCTGCGGGCGCTGGGCCTCGGTCTGCACTTGAGTGACGACCCCAAGCCCGCGGAGTTCCAGGCCATCGCGCACGCGACGCAAGACCGCGTGGACGCCACGCAAATCCACACCATGCTCTTGCGCTCGATGCAGCAGGCGATCTACACCGCGACCAACAGCGGCCACTTTGGTCTGGCGTTTGAGGCCTACACGCACTTCACGAGCCCGATCCGGCGTTATCCGGACTTGCTGGTGCACCGTGTCATCAAGGCGTTGCTGGGCCAGCGCCGCTTTCACCTCATCGCCAGCGACAAGACCCGCGTACCCGAGCTGCGCCGTGGTGGCAAGCCGGCGCACCGTGCGCCCAAGCCAGCGTCACAAGAAGCGACGCTGTGGGAAGCCGCTGGCGCGCATTGCAGCGCGAACGAGCGCCGTGCCGACGACGCCTCGCGTGATGTCGAAGCCTGGCTCAAGTGCCGATACATGCGCGAGCACCTGGGCGAAGAGTTCTCGGGCACGGTGAGTGCGGCGACGAGCTTCGGCCTCTTTGTGTTGCTCGACACGCTGTACGTCGAAGGCCTGGTTCACATCACCGAGCTCGGCGGCGAGTACTACCGCTTTGACGAAGCGCGTCAAGAGCTGCGAGGTGAACGCAGCGGTGTGCGCTATGCCATCGGCACGCGCGTGCGTGTGCAGGTCAGCCGTGTGGATTTGGACGGCCGCAAGATCGACTTCCGCATGGTGCGTGAAGGCGAGGGCGAGCGTGTGGTGGCGCATGGGCGCGCGGCGACTACCAAGGCGGTGGCGTCGAGCACGGCGGTGGAGGACTTGGCCTCGATCCGCGACAAAGATCGCGCCGCCAAGGTTGCCGGACGCAGCGCCAAGGGCAAAGCTGTCGAGGCGAGCCGGCGTTCACGCAAGCCAGCGCCGCGCAAGACGACACCGCGTGCGGGACCACGTCGCTAGAACGTTAGTTGCGCAGCACGGCGCGCATCGCCGCAATGAGTGAGGACGCCGTCAACGGTAACTGCAAGCCTTCACGCGACGCGCAGTTGTCGGCGGCTTGGCCGTGCAGCCAGGTGGCAGCGCAAGCGGCCCGAAGTGCTGCCGCAGTGGCGTCGGCGTCGTGTGTATCGCCCATCGCGCACCAGGTGCCGCCCAGCCAACCGGCTAGCATGTCACCTGTGCCGGCAGTGGCCAGCTTGCCGTTGCCGCTGAGGTTGATCGACGGCAGCTGACTGGGTGCCGCAATGACGGTGCCCGAGCCTTTGAGCACGACGACGCAGGCAAAGCGTTGCGCTAGGCGCACTGCGTGGGCGAGCCTATCGGTCTGCACCTCCGCGCTGCTCTTGCCCAGCAGTCGCGCGGCTTCCAGTGGGTGCGGTGTCAACACGGTAGCCAGGCCACGGCCATCGCGCGCGGAGAGCAACGTTTGCAGCATCGGGTCTAGCGCCACGGCGTTGAGCGCATCGGCGTCGAGCACCAGACGCGGCACGCGTGACAGCAGGGCCGGCAAGACCTCGCGCACAGTCTGGCCGCCGCCGCAGCCACACACCACGGTGGTCCGCGCCAAGACTTCAGGCGGCGACAGCCACCACACAGCTCGGCCCATCAGCTCGGGGTGCGAGGGCAGGAGCAAGTCGGCTTGCTCATCGAGCGGGCTGACGAAGACACGGCCAGCACCGGCGTGCAGGCCGGCGATGCCCGCGAGCCACGCGGCGCCCGTCATGCCGCGCGCACCGCCCACCACCACCAGGTCGCCGAAGCGACCTTTGTGGCTGGCGTGCGCTCGCGCGGGCCAGGCTTGGCGATGCGTCCGGAAGGCGCCGATGCAGGCGACTGCGCGTGTGGCGCCCGCAGGCACATCGAGGTCGTCAAACCAAACCTGCCCGGCGTGGTCGCGACCCAGGCCAGTGAAGAGCCCCGGCTTGAGTGTCAACAACGACAGCGTGTGATGTGCGTGCACGGCAGAGCCCAAGACGTGGCCAGTGTCGGCCTGCAATCCGCTGGGCAAGTCCACGGCCAGCACGGTGGATGCCGATGCGTTGATCTGTGCGATGGCGGCGGCCATGTCACCTTGCGGCGCACGGCTGACGCCCAGGCCCAGCAGCGCGTCAATGGTCAGTTCGGTTTGGAAGTTAGCGCTCGACGCACCGAAATCATGCAGCACAACACCCGCATCGCGCGCCTGCACCAGCGCCCAGGCGGCGTCGGCGGGCGGGTTGGCGTTGGCGTGGACACAGGTCACGGCCACCTTGCGCCCCCACTGCGCGAGCAGACGCGCGGCGACAAGGCCATCGCCGCCGTTGTTGCCGGGGCCGCAGACAACGTGGATGCGCGTTGCGTGCGGGGCGATGGCCAGGGCCAGGCGCGCGGTGGCCTCGCCCGCGCGCTGCATCAGCGTATGCGCGGGCAGGGCGACTTGATGCACGGCTTCGGCCGCGCGCGTGCCGGCGATGTCGTGCAGCCAGCCGCCTTGCTCAGCGCTGATGCGAACGGTTGCGGACAGGTTCATGCTGAGCGCGCTTGCTCAGCGCAGGCGTGATAGGTCCAGCCCGGAGGCGTCGATCGCGGGTGCTCGGCCCGACACCAGATCGGCCAGCAAGCGTGCCGAGCCACACGACAGCGCCCAGCCGCTGGAGCCATGGCCAAGGTTCAGCCAGACACCGGGCGTGCCGCTCGCGCCGATCAACGGCGGGCCATCGGGCAGCATGGGGCGCGCGCCTTTCCAGGCTTGCGCTTGTGAGGTCACGGCGCCACCTGGAAACCAGTCGTCGAGCACGCGGTACAGCGTGCGCAAGACGGCTTCGTTGTGAACCCTGGCGTGGCCGCCGATTTCGGCGCTGCCGGCCACGCGCACACGCTGCCCCAGCCGCGTAATTGCAACCTTGTAGGTCTCGTCCATCAAGCCCGCGCGTGGCGCCATGTCGGGGTGGGCTTCGACATGGCGCACGGGTGCAGTGATCGAGTAGCCGTAGACAGGTGCTAGCGGGATTCGTACGCGCAGTGGCGTCAACAAGGAAGCAGCCTGGTGGCCTGCGCAGACGACGATGGCGTCAAACGCGGGCGGTGGCTCGATGCGGGTGTCGCCCTCATGGCCCGGAAGGTCGAATTCCAGCGTGGGGCGTGGGCCAGACACGATGCGTCGCACCTGGTGTTCAAAGCGAAAGAGAGCGCCGCGCTGCTGCGCTTGCGCCTTCAACAGGTGGGCGAACTGGCGGCAATTGCCCACGCCATCATTCGGAAGATGAAGGGCCGCAGCCAGCGCCGTCTGCAGGTTCAGCGCGGGTTCGATCCTGCGTGCCTGCTCGGCGTCCACCAGCGTGTGCGCGACGCCCAGTTCACCGAGCAGGCGCAGGTTGGCCTGCGCAGCGGCCACGTCGCGCGCCTTTCGCAGCAGCACCAGGTAGCCCTGGCGCTGCTCGTAGTCCAGGTTCAGCTCTTTGGTCAACGCCAGCTGGCGTTCGCGGCTGTAGTGCGCCAGGCGTTGCAAGGTGCTGCGATTGGCTTCATGCACTTCGCGCGCGCAACTGCGCCACCAGCGCCACAGCCAGGGCACTTTGGCAAGCGCGTTCCAGCCACCAAAGCGCACGGCGGCGTGCTCGCTGAAAAGCTGGCGCATAACCTTCCACGGCATGCCTGGCGCGGCCCAGGGCGTGACATAGCCAGGGGCCAACACGCCCGCGTTGGCGAAGCTGGTTTCTGCGGCTACCGACGAGTGGCGCTCGTAGACGATGACCTCGTGGCCGTCGCACACTAACTCGTAAGCGGTGGTGACGCCGACGATGCCGGCGCCGATGACAGCGATGCGCAAGCTCAACTCCCGACGCGTGCGTCGACTATGCCGACTTGCGGCGCGAGCGCGGCCTCGATGGCCAGCGACACGTCCAGCACGCTGTCGTCATGCATCGCACCGGCCCACACCATCAGGCCGATCGGCAACTCACCGGCCGCCTGGCAAGGCAGTGATAGCGCGCAGCCGTCCAGAAAATTCACCACCGCCGGGTTGCGCAGCAGGCGCGCGTTCACGCTGAAGAAGGCGTCGTCGTCGCTGACCAGCGGCGCCAGCGCCGGCGCGACCATCGGCACCGTGGGCGAGAGCAGGGCGTCGAAGCCGGCGCTGCGCGTTTGCACGTCAAGCATCCAGGCGCGGCGGGCCTCGTGCAAGTCGATGTAGTCCGCCGCCGTGATGGCTTCGCCGCGCGACATGCGCGTGGCCACGCGCGGGTCGTAGCTCGCACGCTGGCTGGCCAGGCGCTGGCGATGCCAAGCCCAACTTTCGGCGGCTGCAAAGCCACCGGCGGCTTGCAGCCCGGCCAGTTGCAGTACGGGTGGCATCGCGAACTCTTCGACATCGGCACCGGCCGCGCGCAAGGCGGCCAGGCTGCGCGCAAAGGCTGCTGCCACCGCAGGCTCAAGCCCGTCGAGCATCAAGGTCGTGGGCACGCCCAGGCGCAGCTGGCGAAGTGGCCGACGGCGCAGCGTCACCCGACGCTGGGCCAGCACCTCGTGCAGCACCACGGCGTCGCGCACCGAACGTGTGATGGCGCAGGCGGTATCGAGCGTGGTCGACAGCGGCACGCTGCCGTCTAGGGGTGTCAGCCGCTGCGTGTTCTTGAAACCGACCAGACCGTGTAGCGCCGCAGGGATGCGGATCGAGCCGCCTGTGTCTGAGCCCAGCGCCGCCCAGGCCGCACCGCAGGCCACGCTGACCGCACCGCCCGAGGTTGACCCGCCGGGGATGCGCGGCGTCGGGTCGAGCAGCGCCGTGGCGGCGTTGGCCGGTGTGCCGCAGTGCGGGTTGATGCCCACCGCCGAATACGCAAACTCGCTCATGTTGGTGTGGCCCACTAGCGCAGCACCCGCCGCGCGTAGGCGCGCGACCAAGGGGCAGTCGATTGCCGCTGCAGGCTCGTCTTGCAGCACTTTGGAGCCGGCCGTGGTGGTGAAACCTTGAATGTCGAACAAGTCCTTGACCGACACCGCCAGGCCGCCCAACGCCGGCAAGGGAGCGCCGGCTACCAAGCCTTGGTCGGCCGCACTGGCAGCCGCGCGAGCCATGGCGTCGAAGCGGCGAATGAAGCTGGATTCGGCAGCCTTGGAAGCCGCCACGCGCTGGGCGACTTCCAGCTGCGCCAAAGCATTCGTGCGGCCGGCCAGGATGTCGTCGCGGGCCGCACAGAGGTCAACGGCCATGGCGCGTGGTAAAGTCATCGGGTTTGTCTCGTGGCGTACAGCGGGGGTTCTTGGTGGAAGCACTGAAGCCGTCGACTGTGGCGGGTGCTGCGTTGGCAAACACCGTGTATCAGTGTTCTCGTTCGTTTCATCAATCGCGAACCCGGCCAACCAAGGTGTTGCGGTGGACAGGGCTGAAAAGCCTGGGCTAACAAGCCTGCCACCTATGCAATTTGCGTCGGGATTCTAGACCCAACCTTCGGAGTCTTTCATGACCGTATCCATGCGTGAAATGCTGGAAGCCGGTGTCCATTTCGGGCACCAAACGCGCTTCTGGAACCCCAAGATGGCCCCGTATATCTACGGCCATCGCAACAAGATCCATATCGTCAACCTCGAGAAGACGCTTCCGCTCTTCAACGACGCGATGAAGTTCGTGCGTCAGCTCGCTGGCCGCCGCGGCACGGTGCTGATGGTAGGCACCAAGCGCCAGGCGCGCGACGTAGTGGCGCTGGAAGCCCAGCGCTGTGGCATGCCCTACGTTGACCAGCGTTGGCTGGGCGGCATGCTCACCAACTTCAAGACCGTCAAGGGCTCGCTGAAGAAGCTCAAGGACATGCAGGCCACGAAAGAGGCCGGCACCGAGATGATGATCAAGAAGGAAGGCCTGATGTTCGAGCGCGAGCTCGTGAAGCTCGAGAAAGACATCGGCGGCATTCAAGACATGGGCGGCTTGCCCGACGCGCTCTTCGTCATCGACGTCGGCTACCACAAGATCGCCATCGCCGAAGCTGTGAAGCTGGGCATTCCGGTCATCGGCATCGTCGACACCAACCACTCGCCGCTGGGCATTGACTACATCATCCCCGGCAACGACGACTCGGCCAAGGCCGTGGCGCTGTACGCGCGTGCCGTCGCCGACGCCGTGCTCGAAGGCAAAGCCAATGCCGCCACCGAAGTGGTGACGGCCGTGGCCGGCAGCGACGAGTTCGTCGAGGTCAACGAAGCTTGATGGATTGAGCGGCGTGGCGCGTTGCGCCGCGCCCTTACCACCGTTCCTGCGTTAGAACATCCCATGCGCGTGCCGTTGCTGGCCTTCGCCGCGCGCTGACTTGGAGCATTGAAATGCCTGCAATTACCGCAAGCCTGGTGGCTGAGCTGCGCGCGAAGACCGACGCGCCGATGATGGAGTGCAAGAAGGCGCTGACCGAAGCCGAGGGCGACCTGGGTCGCGCTGAAGAGATCCTGCGCGTCAAGCTCGGCAACAAGGCCGGCAAGGCCGCCTCGCGCATCACGGCTGAAGGCGTCATCGCCGCCGTGGTCGACGGCAGCACGGGCGCCATGGTCGAGATCAACTGCGAGACCGACTTTGTCTCGAAGAACGACGCCTTCCTGGCCTTCTGCAACGCCTGCGCCAAGCTCACTGTGGCGCACGCGCCGGCCGATGTCGCGGCCCTCGCCGCGCTGCCCTACACGCAAGACGGTTTCGGCCCGACGCTGGAAGACGTGCGCAAGGGCCTCATCGGCAAGATCGGCGAGAACATGGCGATTCGCCGTTTCAAGCACTGGTCGGGCGGCGGCAAGTTGGCGTTGTACTTGCACGGCGTGCGCATCGGTGTGGTCGTTGAGTACACCGGTGACGATGTGGCGGCCAAAGATGTGGCCATGCACGTGGCCGCGATGAAGCCCAAGGCCCTGGCCACGAGCGACGTGCCGGCCGAGCTGATCGCCGTCGAGCGTCGCGTCGCGACCGAGAAGGCCGCCGATTCGGGCAAGCCCGCCGAGATCGTGGCCAAGATGGTCGAAGGCTCGGTGCAGAAGTTCTTGAAAGAGGTCTCGCTCTTCAACCAGACCTTCGTCAAGAACGACAAGCAGACCGTCGAGCAAATGCTCAAGGAGCGCGCGACGCAAGTCGCAGGTTTCACGCTCTATGTCGTGGGTGAAGGCATCGAGAAGAAGACCGAAGACTTTGCCGCTGAAGTGGCGGCACAGCTTGCCGCACAACAGGTAGCACAACAGGCAGCCCCCAAAGCCACCTGAGTCGGCCAAGGGCTGCCGTATCGGGTGCGAGCCATGAGGCGCGCGCCTTACACTGCGACCCGACTTTGATCTGCCTCGCCCCGCCTCGCCAGGAGTCCACCGCATGCCCGCGTTCAAGCGCATCCTGCTCAAGCTTTCGGGCGAGGCCCTGATGGGCGACGACGCTTACGGCATCAACCGCGCCACCATCGTGCGCATCGTGCGCGAAATTCAAGAAGTCACGGCCATGGGCTGCGAGGTGGCCGTTGTCATCGGCGGGGGCAACATCTTTCGCGGCGTGGCCGGTGGTTCGGTCGGCATGGACCGCGCCACCGCCGACTATATGGGCATGCTGGCCACCGTCATGAACGCGCTGGCGCTGGCCGACACCATGCGCCAGGAAGGCATGACGGCGCGTGTGATGTCGGCCATCGCCATCGACCAGGTAGTGGAGCCTTACGTGCGGCCCAAGGCCTTGCAGTACCTCGAAGCGGGCAAGGTCGTGATCTTCGGCGCCGGCACCGGCAACCCGTTCTTCACCACCGACACCGCCGCCGCACTGCGTGGCGCTGAGATGGGCGTGGAGATCGTGCTGAAGGCAACCAAGGTCGACGGCGTGTACACCGCCGACCCGAAGAAGGACCCGCTGGCCACACGCTATGCGCGCGTGAGTTTTGACGAGGCCATCTCCAAGAATTTGCAGGTGCTGGACGCCACCGCGTTCGCTTTGTGTCGCGACCAGAAACTGCCCATCAAGGTGTTCAGCATTTTCAAGCCCGGCGCGCTCAAACGCGTGGTGTCGGGTGAAGACGAAGGCACGCTCGTGCACGTGTGAGGAAGCACCATGCCACAGACCATTGACGACATTCGCAAGACCGCTGCCGAGAAGATGGCCAAGTCGGTTGATTCCTTCAAGAACGAGCTGCACAAGATCCGCACCGGGCGCGCGCATCCGGGCTTATTGGACCAAGTGCACGTGGACTATTACGGCTCCATGGTGCCCATCAGCCAGGTCGCCAACGTCACGCTGCTGGACGCGCGCACGATCGGCGTGCAGCCATGGGAAAAGGGCTTGAGCCAGAAGATTGAGAAGGCCATCCGCGAGTCGGATTTGGGCTTGAACCCGGCGTCACAAGGCGACTTGCTGCGTGTGCCGATGCCGGCACTCAGCGAAGAGCGCCGACGTGACCTCGTGAAGCTCGTTCGCCACGCTGGCGAAGAGGCCAAGATTGCCGTGCGCTCGGTGCGCCGCGACGCCAACGAGCACCTGAAGAAGTTGCTCAAAGACAAGCTCGCCAGCGAGGACGACGAGCGGCGCGCGCAAGAAGGCGTGCAGCGCCTCACCGACGGCACCATCGCCGAGATCGACCGCCTGGTGCAAGGCAAGGAAGCTGAAGTGATGGCCGTCTGACGCGGCGCGCAGCTTCCAGACCCATGGCTCCCGTTTCATCGGCTTCTTCGCAGGCTTGCGTGTCCACCGCAGAGCGCCGCGTGCCACGTCATGTTGCGCTGGTGATGGACGGCAACGGCCGCTGGGCCAAGCAGCGTTGGATGCCGCGCCAAGTCGGCCACAAGCAAGGCGTCGACACGCTCGTGCGTGCCATTGACGTCTTCGCCGATCGTGGCGTCGAGTACCTCACCGTGTTCGCCTTCTCGTCAGAGAACTGGAAGCGCCCGGCCGATGAAGTCTCGGGCTTGATGGGCCTGGTGTTGATTGCCGTCTCGCGCTTCCTCGACAAGCTGCACCGCGATGGCGTGCGCGTGCGCATCATCGGCGACCGAGAGACGGTGTCCGATCAACTCATCGAAGCCTGGGACCGCGCCGAGACGATGACGGCGAAGAACCAGCGCATCAACCTCTCGGTGGCCTTCAACTACGGCGGCCGTTGGGACATGGTGCAGGCTTGTCGCCGCGCGGTAGCCGATGGGCTGGATGGGCACCAGATCGACGAAGACGCCATTGCTCAGCGCCTGGCCCTGGCGCACGCGCCCGACCCCGACCTCTTCATCCGCACCGGCGGCGAGCAGCGCATCAGCAACTTCCTGCTCTGGCAGGCAGCGTACTCGGAGCTGCATTTCACCGACTGCCTGTGGCCCGACTTCGACGAAGCGCATATTGACGCCGCGTTGGCCGCCTACGCGGGCCGTGAGCGGCGCTTTGGCGGCGTCGAGCCGGCGAGTGCGGCCATGCCGCAAGCCGCGCTGGGTGATTGAGCCTCGATGCTGAAGCAGCGCATCGTCACCGCGCTGGTGCTGCTGGCTTTCTTGCTGCCGGCGCTGTTCGCGTCGGTGGCCTGGCCCTTCGCCTTGCTAACGCTGGTCTTGATTGCCGCCGCCGGCTGGGAGTGGGGGCGATTGAATGGCGCCGGTATGTCGCTGTCATCGGCCATGGGCGCGCTGCTGGCGCTGTGCGGTGCGGCGGCCTTGTGGTCGGGCTGGACGGTGCAAGCGCCGCGCCAGCTGTGGTGGCTGGCGGCGTTGATCTGGATCGCTGGCGGGGCTGTCGCACTGCGCGCGGGCCCGGCGCCATGGCCGCGTGTGCCACAGGCGCTGCGCTGGGTGATGGGCCTGCTTGCACTCTTCATCGCCTGGCTGGCCTTGAGCCAGGCGCGGCACATTGGCATCAATTTTGTGCTGTCGGTGTTGGCGTTGGTTTGGGCGGCAGACATTGCCGCCTATGCCGGCGGCCGCACCTTCGGCAAACACAAATTGGCTGTGGGCATCAGCCCGGGCAAGAGTTGGGAGGGTGCGTACAGCGGCGCGGCGGCGGTGCTGTTGCTGGGTGTGGTGTGGCAGCTCATCGACGGCAGGTTGGCGGTCGACAGCGTCAGCATCTACACGCGTTTGGTGGCGCTCGGTGGCGTCGCGGCCTTTGTGCTTGGCGCCTTGCTCTTGTCGGCCATGAGTGTGGTCGGGGACCTGATGGAGTCGCTGGTCAAGCGCGCCGCCGGCGCCAAAGACAGCAGCGGTCTGCTGCCCGGCCACGGCGGCGTGCTCGACCGTGTCGACGCGCTGCTGCCGGTGTTCCCGCTGGCGATGGCATTGGCCACAGCATGACGAGACTTACCGCGTGATCGGCCGTCGCACGATTGCCATTCTTGGCTCCACCGGCTCGGTGGGCGTCAACACGCTGGACGTCGTGGCGCGCCATCCCGAGCGTTTCGAAGTCATCGGCTTGAGCGCGCAGCAACGTGTCGACGAACTCGCCGCGCAATGCCGCCAGTTCGCGCCGCGTGTTGCGGTCGTTGCAAGTGACGCTGCCGCACGCAAGCTGCGTGAGTTGCTTGCGGGGAGCGGACTGAAGACGCAAGTGCAGGTCGGCGCCCAGGCTCTGGTTGACCTGGCTTCGCGCGACGATGTCGACACTGTGATGGCAGCGATCGTTGGCGCCGCCGGCTTGGCGCCGTGCATGGCCGCCGCGCGCCAAGGCAAACGCCTGCTGCTGGCCAACAAGGAAGCGCTGGTGCTGGGAGGCGCGCTCTTCATGCAGGCGGTGGCACAAGGCGGTGCCACGCTGCTGCCCATCGACAGCGAACACTCGGCGATCTTTCAATGCCTGCCGCTGGACCGCAGCGCCTGGGCCGACACCATCGAGCACATCGTGTTGACGGCCTCAGGCGGCCCCTTTCGCAGCCGTGAGCTCGCCACGCTGGTGCAGGTCACCCCCGACGAAGCCTGCGCGCACCCCAACTGGGTGATGGGCCGCAAGATCTCGGTCGACTCGGCGACGATGATGAACAAGGCGCTGGAAGTCATTGAAGCGCGATGGTTGTTTGACCTGCCACCGCAGGACATCAAAGTCTGGCTGCATCCGCAAAGCATCGTGCATTCGATGGTGGCTTGCCGTGACGGGTCGATGCTGGCGCAACTGGGCACGCCCGACATGCGTGTGCCCATCACCTATGGCCTGTCGTACCCCGACCGCGTGGAGTCGGGTGCAGCGCGGCTGGACCTGGCCAGCATGGCCAGCCTGAGTTTCGAAGCGCTCGACGGCCAGCGATTTCCTGGCTTGCAGCTGGCCTACGACGCGCTGCATGCACCGGTGGGCGCCACCGCCGTGCTCAACGCTGCTAACGAAGAAGCGGTGGCGGCTTTCCTCGACAGTCGCCTGCGCTTTACCGACATTCACGCCGTCAACCAACGCTGCCTGAACGCCCTGGGCCACGCGCCCGGCGCGGTGGCGTCGATCGACGACCTGCTGGCCCTGGACGAGCGCACGCGCGCCCTGGCCCGCACAGCCATTGCGGAGCTTGCTTAGTGATCATCACCGTTCTTGCCTTCCTCTTGACGTTGGGCGTGCTCATCGTCGTGCACGAGTACGGCCACTACCGTGTCGCGGTGGCGTGCGGTGTCAAGGTGCTGCGTTTTTCAATCGGCTTTGGCCGCGTGCTCTGGCGCCATCAAAAGAGCCCCGAGTCGACCGAGTTCGTGCTCTGCGCACTGCCGCTGGGCGGCTACGTGCGCATGCTCGATGAGCGCGAAGGGCATGTGCCTGCGCACGAGGTTGAGGGCGCCTTCAACCGCAAGCCGCTGATGCAGCGCGTGGCCATCGTCGCCGCCGGCCCACTGGCCAACCTGGCGCTGGCCGTTCTGCTCTATGCCAGCGCCAGTTGGATCGGTGTGAACGAGCCCAAGGCCGTGCTCGGCGCGCCCGTGCCAGGCAGCGCAGCGGCCGTGGCGGGCATGCGCTCGGGCGACTGGGTGCGCGCCTGGTCGGTCGACGGCACCGAGTGGCAAGACGTGCGCTCCTTGAGCGACCTGCGCTGGCAGATCACACAAAGCGCGCTGGAAAACGGCAAGCTGCGACTGTCGGTCAGCGACCGCGAAGGTCGTGGCCAACGTGAGGTGCTGCTGGACCTGTCGCGGCTGCCCACGCGTGATGTCGACGCGGCATTCATGAAGGCCATCGGCCTGGGCGCGGGCTTCAGTGAGCCCGTGCTGGGTGACGTCAAGGCCGGTGGCCCGGCAGCACTGGCGGGCTTGCTGCGTGGTGACCGCGTGTTGGCCATCGATGGTGTGCCTATGCCCGACGCGCAGACCTTGCGCGAACGCATTCGCAGCTCGGTGCAGGGCGCACAAGGTGTTGAGCAAGTCTGGCGTGTGCAGCGTGCAGGCGCCACGCTGGACCTGCCGGTGAAGCCGCGTGCGTCAAGCGAAGCCGGCGCCACGGTGGCGCGCATCGACGCTTTCGTAGGCGCCCCGCCAGAGATGGTCAACGTGCGCTATGGCCTGATCGAAGGTCTGCACAAGGCGACAGTGCGCACCTGGGAGGTCTCGGTGCTAACGCTGCGCATGCTCGGACGCATGCTCATCGGCGAGGCCTCGCTGAAGAACCTCAGCGGGCCGCTCACGATTGCCGACTACGCGGGCCAATCGGTGAACCAGGGCCTGGCCTATTACCTCGGGTTCCTGGCACTCGTGAGCGTGAGTCTGGGTGTGCTCAACCTGCTGCCTCTGCCCATGCTCGATGGTGGACACCTGATGTATTATCTTTTTGAGGGGGTGACCGGGAGGCCTGTCTCCGATCTCTGGCTGGCACGCTTGCAACGCGGTGGTGTCGCCGTCCTTCTGGTGATGATGTCTGTCGCCCTCTTCAACGATGTGGCCCGCTTGTTGGGCCTGCACTGAATCTCCCCTGATGTCACCTTCGTTTTCTTTTGCTTCGCTGCGTCCCGTGGCGGCGATCGTGGTTGCGGCTGCGGCCTACGCGCCAGTGGCCTACGCCGTCACGCCCTTCGTGCTGAAAGACATCCGCATCGAAGGCCTGCAACGCACCGACCCCGGCACCGTATTTGCCGCACTGCCGTTTCGCATCGGTGACACCTACAACGACGACAAGGGTGCGGCCGCGCTGCGGGCGCTATTCACCACCGGTTTGTTCAAGGACGTGCGCATCGAGATCGAAGGCAACGTTGCCGTGGTCATCGTTGACGAGCGCTCGGTCATCGCCAGCGTCAACTTCGTCGGGCTCAAAGAGTTCGACAAAGACCCGCTGATCAAGTCGCTGAAAGAAGCTGGCATCGGCGAAGGCTTGCCCTTCGACCGCGCGATGGTCGACCGCGCCTAGCAAGAATTCAAACGCCAGTACCTCACGCGCAGCCTCTACGGCGCAGAGGTGGTAACGACGGTGACCCCGATCGAGCGCAACCGCGTCAACGTCACCTTCACCATGAACGAAGGTGAGGCGGCGAAGATCAGCGAGATCCGCATCGTTGGCGCCAAGGTCTTTTCAGAGTCGACGCTGCGCGGACTGTTTGACCTGACACCTGGCGGCTGGCTCACCTGGTACACCAAGAACGATTGCTACGTGCGCACCAAGCTCAACGCCGACCTGGAGACGCTGCGCGCGCACTACGTCAATCGCGGCTACCTTGAGTTCACGATCGAGTCGACCCAGGTCACGATATCGCCCGACAAACAAAGCATCGCCATCACGATCTCCATCCGCGAGGGCCAGCCCTACACGGTGACCGGGGTCAAGCTCGAGGGCGACTACCTCGGCAAGGAAAACGACTTCAAAGCGCTGGTGCAGGTCAAGCCTGGCCAGGCTTATCGCGGCGAAGCGGTGTCTGACACCGTCAAGCGTTTCACCGATCTCTTCGGCCTCTTTGGCTACGCTTTCGCGCGCGTGGAGCAGCGCCCGGAAATCGACCGCGTCAAAGGCCAGGTGGTGGTGGTACTCACCGCCGAGCCGCAGCGCCGCGTCTACGTACGCCGCATTGAAGTGGCTGGCAACACCCGCACGCGCGACGAAGTTGTGCGGCGTGAATTTCGCCAGCTTGAATCGTCGTGGTACGACGGCGCACGCATCAAACTTTCGCGTGACCGTGTTGACCGCTTGGGCTACTTCAAGGACGTCAGCGTCGACACGAATGAAGTCGCCGGCGCGCCCGACCAGGTCGACCTGGTGGTCAACGTGACCGAGAAGCCCACCGGCAACCTTCTGCTCGGTGCGGGCTACTCCAACGCCGACAAATTGACGCTGACGGCGTCGATCAAACAAGACAACGTCTTCGGCTCGGGCAACTACCTTGGCATCGAAGTCAACACCAGCAGCACGGCGCGTACCTTGGTCGTTAGCACGGTGGACCCTTACTACACGGTGGACGGCATCTCGCGCGCCATCGATGTCTTCTACCGCACCTCGCGCCCCTTCAACAGCCAGGGCGACCAGTACCAGCTGGCCACGCCCGGTGCATCCATCCGCTTTGGTGTGCCCTTCTCCGAATACGACACGGTGTTCTTCGGCATCGGCATCGAGCAGACCAAGATCGGCGCGACCTCGGGCATTCCCAACAGCTACTTCCTCTACCGCGCGCTCTATGGCCCGACGAGCAATTCGCTGCCTTTGACGATCGGCTGGGCGCGTGACGGCCGCGACAGCTTGCTCACCCCTACCACGGGCCGCTACCAGCGTGTGAACCTGGAGTGGAGCCCGATTGGCGACGTGCGCTACACGCGCACCAACGTGCAGTACCAGGAGTACTGGTCGCTGCCCTTTAAGCTGACGCTGGGCTTGAACGCCGAGCTCGGCCTGGGCAAAGGCCAAGGCGGCAAGCCCTTCCCGATCTTCAAGAATTTTTACGGCGGCGGCCTGGGCACGGTGCGTGTCTTCGAGCAAAGCTCGCTGGGCGTGACCGACCCCACGGGTGCCTTCATCGGCGGCGCCAAGCGCTTGAACATGAACGCCGAGCTGTACTTTCCGATCCCCGGCACGGGCAACGACAAGACGCTGCGCGTCTTCGGTTTCTTCGACGCCGGCAACGTCTGGCGCGAAGGCGAAAAGATGTCGGCGTCGACGCTGCGTTCGTCGGTCGGCCTGGGCCTGAGCTGGATCTCGCCGGTCGGCCCACTCAAGCTGAGTTGGGGCAGCCCCGTCAAGTCGCAGCCCAACGATAGAATCCAACGCTTCCAATTCCAGATCGGGACCGCGTTCTGATGAACATCATGCTCAAGACGAGCCTGGCTGCGCTCACGGCAGCTTTCGCACTGTGTACTCCGGCTGCGGCCCAAGAGTTGAAGATTGGCTACGTGAACAGCGAGCGCGTGCTGCGTGAAGCGGGGCCCGCGAAGGCGGCACAAGCCAAGCTTGAGGCCGAGTTCGGCAAGCGTGAGCGTGAGCTCAACGACCAAGCCACCAAGCTCAAGAACGCGGCCGACAAGCTCGACAAAGACGCGCCCACGCTGTCCGAGGCCGAGAAGGGCCGCCGCCAGCGCGAGCTGGTCGAACAAGACCGCGACATGCAGCGCAAGCGCCGCGAATTCCAGGAAGACCTGACGCAGCGCAAGAACGAAGAACTGGCCAGCGTGGTGGAGCGCGCCAACCGCGTCATCAAGCAGATCTTTGACGCCGAAAAGTTCGACCTCATCCTGCAAGAAGTCGTCTTCGCCAGCGGCAAAGTCGAAATCACCGACAAGGTCATCCGCGCCTTGAACAGCGGCGCGGCGGGCAAGTAAGCGCCACGTCGGCTGCACGTCACTTCGGCGTTAGCACCGCTCTGGCACCGCTCAAGCACGGTGACGCGCGTGCAAGTCACACTCGCTGAACTGGTCGCCGCCCTTGGTGGCGAATTGTTCGGTGACGGCGGGCACGTCATCACACGCATCGGCGCCCTGCAGACTGCGCAAAGCGACGCCATCACCTTCTTGTCGCACCCAAGGTACGCCGCGCAATTGGCGCTGAGCCGGGCTGGCTGCGTGATCGTGGCGCCGG
Organism: Rubrivivax sp.; assembly: GCA_031373055.1. Lineage (GTDB taxonomy): Bacteria > Pseudomonadota > Gammaproteobacteria > Burkholderiales > Burkholderiaceae_C > Rubrivivax. Next base: position 17,620 of record JANMMH010000163.1, read on the forward strand.
CTACGCGCGACGCCGCGCTGGCGCGCGGCGCCACCATCGTCAGCGACGACCCTTACCTCTACTTCGCGCGCCTCACGCAGTGGTGGGCTTCGGCGACTCGGTCGCCGGCTGCGGCGGGCATTCATACCAGCGCCTGTATCGAGCCCGGGGCCGTGGTGCATGCCGGGGCGAGCATCGGCGCGTTCGTGAATGTCGCGGCCGGCGCGCGCATAGCCAACGGTGCGGTTATCGGCGCGCATGGCGCCATCGGTGCCGGGGCGTCGGTGGGCGAGGGCACGCGCCTGGCAGCACGCGTCACCCTGGGTGAAGCCTGCCGCATCGGCGCGCGCGCCGTCGTGCATAGCGGCGTCGTCATCGGCGCGGATGGGTTTGGCTTTGCACCGGCAGGTGGGCAATGGCACAAGATCGAGCAGCTCGGCGCCGTGGTCATCGGCGACGACGTGGAGATCGGTGCCAACACCTGCATCGACCGCGGCGCGCTCGAAGACACCGTGATCGAAGACGGCGTCAAGCTCGACAACCTGGTGCAGATCGGACATAACGTTCATGTCGGTGCACACAGCGCCTTCGCCGGCTGCGTGGGCGTGGCGGGCAGCGCGCGCATCGGGCGGCACTGCACAGCGGGCGGTGGCGCCATCATCCTGGGGCACCTGCAAATCGTCGACCACGTGCACATCACGGCGGCCACCGTGGTCTCACGCTCCATCATGCAGCCGGGCCAGTACAGCGGTGCATTTCCCTTCGATGACAATGCGTCCTGGGAGAAAAATGCGGCGACGCTCAGGCGCCTTTTTGACTTGCGAGAGCGCGTGCGTGCGCTGGAGAAAAAGTGATGACGCCGCCCGTGATGGACATCCACAAGATCCTAAAGAAGCTCCCGCATCGCTACCCCATCCTGCTGGTCGATCGGGTCATCGAGTTCGAGCGCAACGTGCGCATCAAGGCGCTCAAGAACGTCACCATCAACGAGCCGTTTTTCATGGGGCACTTTCCCACCAGGCCGGTGATGCCGGGGGTGTTGATGCTCGAAGCGCTGGCGCAAACGGCGGCGCTGCTGTCGTTCGAGTCCAGTGGTGACGAGCTCGCTGACGATATGGTGGTGTACTTCGTGGGCATCGACGGCGCGCGCTTCAAGCGTGTGGTCGAGCCCGGTGACCAACTGATCCTGGAAGCCAGCATCGAACGCGCCAAGGCCGGCATCGTCAAATACCGCGCGCGCGCCAGCGTCGACGGCGAGACGGCGGTGGAAGCCGAGCTGATGTGCACCATGCGGCGCATTACTTGAGCACAAGGTGAGCATCCACGCCACCGCCATCGTCGACGTAGCCGCCGAGCTGGCGGCTGATGTCACCGTGGGACCCTACGCTGTGATCGGCGCGGGCGTGCAGATCGGCGCCGGTACCACGGTGGGCGCGCACACCGTGATTGAAGGCCCGTGCACCATCGGCCGCGACAACCGCATCCACGCCCATACATCGTTAGGCGGCGCGCCGCAGGACATGAAGTACCGCGGTGAGCCGACCATGCTGAGCATCGGCGACCGCAACACCGTCCACGAGTTCTGCACCTTCAACCGCGGCACGGTGCAAGACGGCGGCGTCACGCGCGTGGGCCACGACAACTGGGTCATGGCCTACGTGCACATCGCCCACGACGTGCAACTCGGCAACCACACCGTGCTGGCCAACAACGCCACGCTGGCGGGCCATGTGCAGGTGGGTGACTGGGTCATCGTGGGCGGGCTCACGGGCGTGCACCAGTTTTGCCGCATCGGCGCACACGCCTTCGTCGGCTTCCAAAGCCATGTCTCGCAAGATGTGCCGCCGTTCATGATGGCCTCGGGCAACCCGCTGTCAGCTAGTGGCTTCAACGTCGAAGGCCTGCGCCGACGCGGTTTCTCTAGCGAGCGCATCGCCTTGATCAAGCAAATGCACCGGCTGCTCTACCGCGAGTCGCTCACGCTGGCGGCGGCACAAGAGCGCATCGCCGCGCTGCTTGCCGACGCGCCCGAAGGCGGCAGCGCCGACATCGAGCGCGTGCTGGTCTTCCTCGCCGCCGCCAAGCGCGGCATCGTGCGCTAGCGCTGTGACGGCGAGCCGGATGCGGCTGGCCATGGTCGCGGGCGAGGCCTCGGGGGACTTGCTGGCGTCACTGCTCATCGGCGGGCTGCAGCGGCGTTGGCCCGACGTGCAGCTCAGCGGCATCGCCGGCCCGAAGATGCAGGCACTGGGCGTGCAGGCCTGGTGGCCGAGTGACAAGCTGGCGGTACGCGGCTACGTCGAGGTTTTGCGCCACTACCGCGAGATCAAAGGCATACGCGATGCACTCGCCGCGCGCTTGTTGGCTGAGAAGCCGGCGGCCTTCATTGGTGTCGACGCGCCCGACTTCAATCTTGGGCTGGAAGCCAGGCTGCGTTCGCAGGGCATCAAGACCATTCACTTCGTCTGTCCGTCCATCTGGGCCTGGCGCGGCAAACGTGCACAAACCATGGCCGCGAGTTGCGACCATGTGCTGTGCCTATTCCCCTTTGAGCCTGCGCTGTTGCAAGCGCACGGTGTGGCGGCCACGTTCGTCGGCCACCCGTTGGCCGACGCCATAACGATGGACGTGCCACGCGCGCCAGCGCGCCATGCGCTGGGCCTGGCTGAGCATGAGCCCGTCGTGGCCATCTTGCCCGGCAGCCGCCGCTCGGAGATCGCGCACATCGCGCCGGCCTTCCTGCAAGCCGCGCGGCTGCTGCACGCCCAGCGTCCGGCACTGCGTTTCGTCCTGCCGCTGGCGCCGGGCTTGCGTGAGCAGCTCACGCCGCTGCTGGCTCTACATGCTGCGGGCGTGCCCGTGCAATTGCTCGACGGCCAGTCGCACACCGCACTCGCCGCCTGTGACACGACGCTCATCGCCAGCGGTACCGCCACACTGGAAGCCGCGCTCTTCAAGCGGCCCATGGTCATTGGCTACCGCATGAATGCGATCAGCTGGCAGCTCATGAAGCGCATGCGCTACCAGCCCTGGGTGGGCCTGCCCAACATCTTGTGCCGCGAGTTCGTTGTGCCAGAGTTGATCCAGGATGCCTGCACGCCCGATGCCTTGGCGCGCGCTGTGCTGCAATCGCTGGACGACACACGCGCGGTGGCCAAGCTGCACCAGCGCTTCAGCGACCTACACCACCAACTGCGCTGCGACACCGCGCAGCGAGCCAGCGATGCCATCGCGCACATCCTCCAAGCCTAAGAAGCGCACCGCCAAGCCGCTGGCCTTCACCTGGGATCGACCCGGGCTGATCGCCGGTGTTGACGAAGCCGGCCGTGGGCCGCTGGCCGGGCCGGTGGTGGCGGCAGCCGTGATCCTGGACGACCTGCACCGCATCAAAGGCTTGGCCGACTCCAAGGTGTTGAGTCCACTCAAGCGCGAGAAGCTCTACGACCAGATTCGCGCGCATGCGCTGTGCGTCGCGGTGGCGCATGGCAGCGTGCAGGAGATCGATGAGCTCAACATCCTGCAAGCCACCATGCTGGCGATGCAGCGCGCGGTGGCCATGCTGCGCCTGACGCCGCACATCGTGCTGGTTGACGGCAACCGGCTGCCACAGTTTCAGGTGCCCGCGCAGGCGGTGGTCAAGGGTGACGCCAAAGTGGCGGCCATCGCCGCCGCGTCGATCATCGCCAAGGTTGAACGCGACCGTCTGTGCGCCGAGCTGCACGAGCGCTGGCCGCTGTACGGCTTTGCCGAGCACAAAGGCTACCCCACCGCTAACCACTTAGATGCACTGACACGGCACGGCGCCTGCCCCGAGCACCGGCGCAGCTTCGCGCCCGTGCGCGCAGTGCTGGAGCGTCCGTGAACGAATCTGCGCGCCAGCCCCTGCACATCACCTCGCGCGACAACCCGCTGCTGGTGCAGTTGCGCGCCTTGCTGCGCGACGGCAGCAGCTACCGCAAGAGCGGGCAGGTGTGGGTTGAGGGCGAACACCTGTGCGCGGCCGCACAGGCCAAGGGCGTGGCGGTGGCGCAAGCGGTGATGAGTGAAGCCGCCTGGCACACGCCAACGCTGCGCGGGCTGGCTGACGGCGCCGACAAGATGATCGTGATTCCCGAGTCGCTGATGAAGTCCATCAGCAGCCTCGAATCCGCCCCGGCCATCGGCTTTGTGCTGGCGCTGCCCCAGGCAAGCGCCATCGACCCGCACGCGAACACCGTCGTGCTCGATCGTCTGCAAGACGCTGGCAACGTCGGCAGCATCCTGCGCAGCGCTGCCGCGCTCGGCGTGACCCAGGTGCTGGCGCTCAAAGGCACGGCCACGCTGTGGTCGCCCAAAGTGTTGCGCGCGGGCATGGGCGCGCACTTTGCGCTGCACCTGTGTGAAGGGTTGGAGCCGGAATCGCTTGACGCCTTGCGCGTGCCCCTGCTGGCCACCAGCTCGCACGCGACGGCTGATTTGCACACGGCAGCGCTGCCGCAGCCGGCCGCCTGGATCTTCGGCCACGAAGGGCAGGGCGTGTCGACTGCGCTGCTGTCGCGCTGCCAGCTCACGCTGCGTATCCCGCAGCCCGGCGGCGAAGAGTCGCTCAATGTCGCGGCCGCCGCCGCAATTTGTTTGTACGAAGCAGCGCGCCAGTCAGCGCAACCTACGCGTTAGTACACCAGCCGGTCGGGCCGGATGTCGCGCAGAATCGTGGTGGCAATCTCTTCGATCGACTTGTGCGTGGACGACAACCACGCGATGCCTTCGCGCCGCATCATCGCCTCGGCTTCATTGACCTCGAAGCGGCAGTTGTCGAGTGCGGCGTAGGTGCTGGCGGGCCGGCGTTCATGGCGTATCTGCGCCAAGCGTTCGGGCGCGATGGTCAAGCCAAAGCATTTGCGCTTGTGCGGTGCCAGCGGCACGGGCAGGCGGCCGCGGTCGAAGTCCTCGGGGATGAGCGGGTAGTTGGCCGCCTTGACGCCGTGCTGCATGGCCAGGTACAGCGAGGTCGGGGTTTTGCCGCTGCGGCTGACCCCCACCAGGATGACGTCGGCAATGTCGAGGTTGCGCGCCGATTGCCCGTCGTCATGCGCGAGCGAAAAGTTGATGGCCTCAATGCGCTCGTTGTATTCGGTGCTCTGGCTGGCGTCTGAAAAGCGACCGATGCGGTGGTTGGACTTGACGCCGAACTCTGCTTCCAGCGGCTCGACGAAGGCGCGGAACATGTCCATTACGAAGCCGTGGCAGTCTGTGCCGGTGACGATCTCGCGAACTTCGTCGCGCACCAGCGTGATGAAGACCACGGGCCGCTTGCCTTCGCGCAGCGCGCACTCGTTGATCTCTGCCACCACAGCCAGCGCTTTCTCGACGCTGTCGATGAAGGGCCGGCGCACGTGCCGTGGCCGCGTGGGGAATTGCGCCAGGATCGAATTGCCGAAGGTCTCGGCGGTGATGCCGGTGCCGTCCGAGACATAGAACACGGTTCTTTCTGGCATGGGGGTTGGCAGCGGGCGAAGGGCGCCGCGTGCCAGCCAATCATAAGGATGAAGTCCCTAGAATCAGGTCCAAATTCCGCCTTGGATGTCCGCGCCTTGAACGCCAGCTGTCAATCAGAACAAGACCCAAGCACAGGCTTGCAGCGTCGTCGCGCACATGCGGAAGCACCGGTTTCCCAACCTCACGGAGCTTTCCCATGTCTCACCCCAACTTGGCGACCGCCCTGGTCGCGCCGTTTGAACATCTGAGGATGACCGACGTCGAGTCGGTAGGCGGCAAAAACGCCTCGCTCGGCGAAATGATCAGCCAACTGGCTAACGCCGGTGTTCGTGTACCCGGCGGCTTTGCCACCACGGCCCACGCTTACCGGCGCTTCATCGCTCACGATGGGCTGGCCGCGCGCATCCAGGCCAAGCTGGCCACGCTCAACATCGACGACACGCGTGCGTTGGCCGAGGCTGGTGGCTTGATTCGGCAATGGGTCGTCGAGACGCCGCTGCCGGCCGATCTGGAAGCGGCGGTGCGCACGTCATTCGCCGCACTCTCGGCGGGCGACGGTGGTGCAAGCTACGCCGTGCGCTCATCGGCCACCGCCGAAGACCTGCCTGACGCGTCGTTTGCCGGCCAACAAGAGACCTTTCTGAACGTCACCGGCATCGACAGCGTGCTGGTGCATATCAAAGAAGTCTTCGCCTCGCTCTACAACGACCGCGCCATCGCCTACCGCGTGCACAAGGGCTACGCGCATGCCGAGGTGGCCCTGTCGGCGGGGGTGCAGCGCATGGTGCGCAGCGACCTCGGATCGGCCGGTGTGCTCTTCACCATCGACACCGAATCGGGCTTCAAGGACGTGGTCTTCATCACGTCGAGCTACGGCCTGGGCGAGACGGTGGTGCAGGGCAGCGTGAACCCCGATGAGATTTACGTCTTCAAGCCTGCCTTGGCGGCGGGCAAGTTCCCGGTGATCCGCCGCTCGCTTGGTTCCAAGCTTCAACGCATGGAGTTCGCCTCGGCGCAAGAGAAGGCGCAAAGCGGCAAGCTCGTGAAGATCATCGACACGCCGCCCGAGCAGCGCAACCGCTACTCGCTGAGCGACGCCGACGCCATCGAGCTCGCGCGTTATGCCGTGGCGATCGAGAAGCACTACGGCCGCGCGATGGACATCGAGTGGGGCAAAGACGGCGTCGACGGCAAGATCTACATCCTGCAAGCGCGGCCCGAGACGGTGAAGAGCCAGGCCGCAGGCAAGGTCGAACAGCGCTACCGGCTAAAGGGCAGCGGCACCGTGTTGGCTGAAGGCCGCGCCATCGGACAAAAGATCGGCACCGGTCCCGTGCGCCTGGTGCGCACGCCAGCCGAGATGGAGCGTGTGCTGCCGGGTGACGTGCTTGTGACCGAGATGACCGACCCGAACTGGGAGCCGGTGATGAAGCGCGCCAGCGCCATCGTCACCAACCGCGGTGGCCGCACCTGCCACGCGGCGATCATCGCGCGTGAGCTCGGCATCCCGGCCGTGGTGGGCTGTGGTGACGCCACCGAGCGCGTGGTTGAAGGTGCGTTGGTGACGGTGGCCTGCTCTGAGGGCGACACCGGCTTTGTCTTTGACGGTCTGCTGGAAACCGAAATCAGCGACGTGCAGCGCGGTGAGATGCCTTACTGCCCGATCAAGATCATGATGAACGTGGGCAACCCGCAGCTGGCGTTTGACTTCGCGCAGATGCCCAACTCAGGCGTGGGCCTGGCGCGGCTGGAATTCATCATCAACACCAACATCGGCGTGCACCCCAAGGCCATCCTCGACTACCCCAACGTCGACCCCGATTTGAAGAAGGCTGTGGAGTCGGTGGCGCGCGGGCACGCTTCGCCACGCGCTTTCTACGTCGACAAACTCACCGAGGGCATTGCCACCATCGCGGCGGCGTTTTGGCCGAAGTCGGTGATCGTGCGTTTGTCGGACTTCAAGTCCAACGAGTACCGCAAGCTCATTGGCGGCACACGCTACGAGCCCGATGAAGAGAACCCGATGCTGGGCTTTCGCGGCGCCAGCCGCTATATCAGTGGCGAGTTCAGCGACGCTTTTGCGATGGAGTGCGAAGCGCTCAAACGCGCGCGCGTTGAGATGGGTTTGACCAACATCGAAATCATGGTGCCCTTTGTGCGCACCGTGAAGCAAGCGGCGCGTGTGACCGAGATGCTGGCCGAGCGTGGCTTGAAGCGCGGTGAGGGCGGCTTGAAGTTGATCATGATGTGCGAGGTGCCCAGCAACGCCATCCTGGCCGAGCAATTCCTCGAGCACTTCGATGGCATGTCCATCGGCTCTAACGATCTAACGCAGCTGACACTGGGGCTGGACCGCGACTCGGGCCTGGCGCAACTGGCGGGTGACTTTGACGAGCGCGACCCTGCTGTCAAGGCCCTGATTTCGCGCGCCATCGCGGCCTGCCGCGCCACCGGCAAGTACGTCGGCATCTGCGGGCAAGGGCCGAGTGACCATCCCGACTTTGCCGATTGGCTGGCGGCAGAGGGCATCGGCTCGATGTCCTTGAACCCGGACACGGTGGTCGACACCTGGCAGCGACTGGCCAAGCGCAAAGACTGATGTCGCTGACGTGGTGGCGGTGTGCTCAGCGCCCGGCCGCTGTCACACTATTCGTTGCCCGCCTTATCTCTATGAGCCGCGTCCCATGCCTCTGATCCTGTCTGCCCAGCGCCTAG
>JANMMH010000563.1:0-3996 GCA_031373055.1 Rubrivivax sp.
GGCTGGTTCAGGGCGCTGGACGCCAACTCTAAGGGCGGCCTCAAACCCGATCGGCTATTGGCCATGGCCGTCGGCGCTTGAGCGCGATCACTACTCAATGCAAACAGCGCCATAAGCATTCCCTAAGCGGAGCCGGCCACCTCCATCCCGGCTGCGACGACAACCTTGGCTTTGAGCCGCCGTATTCAGCGCGGAATCCAACCACCAACACCGACCACACCAGGTTCTTCGGGCCATCGCACGCTTGATGCGCTTGAACGTCAAACCGCGTGAACAGTCGTTTGGCGCAAGTTCAATGCGCCAGCGCGTCGGCTTCACGAATCCTTGTGGCCGGCCCACCAAGCCCCCGGCTTGACAAGCCCCGTCGCCAGCGCCGTGCCCAGGAGCACCACCGCGCCAGCCATCAGCATCACCGGCGTGACGCTTTCGCCGAGGAAGATGCCGCCCCAGAGCATGCCGAAGAGGGGGATGAGGAAGGTCACCGAAATCGCGCGCGCGGCGCCCAGGCGGGCGATGAGGCGGAAGTACAGCAGGTAGGCCCAGGAGGTGCATAACACGGCAAGTACGCTGACCCATAGCCAGGCCAGGGCCGACGGCGGCGTGGCGGGCCACCACCAGGCCGCAGGCAGCGCCAGCACCAGGGCGGCGGCGGTCTGGCTGCCGGTGGCCACGGCCAAAGGGGCGACACCGACCAGGCGTTTCTTCGCGTAATTCGCGCCGACACCGTAAAAGAGCGTGGCCAGCAGGCAGGCCAGCACCGACAGCGCGGTGCCGCTCAGGGGTGCGCCGGGTTTGAAGCCGGCCTTTTCCCACGAGAGCCAGACGATGCCGGCGAAGCCGATCGTCAGGCCCAACACGCGCGGCGCGGCAGGTTTGTCATGCAGCCAGACCCAGGCCACCAGCGCGCCCCAAAGCGGCGCGGTAGCGTTGAACACCGAGGACAGCCCGGCGCTGAGGTGCAGCGCGGCGTAGGTGAAGAGCACGAAGGGCACGGCAGTGTTGACCAGTCCGACCATGGCGATGGGTCGCCACTGTGCACGCAGTTGCGGCGTTAGCTTTCTGAGCATCAGCAAGGGCAGCAAGACCAGCGCCGCCAGCGCCACGCGCACCCAGACCATGGCCACTGGGCCGAATTCGTGCGCGCCAAGGCGCATGAAGAGGAAGGAGCCGCCCCAGAGTGCTGCCAGCAGCACCAGGTCGATGGCGTCGCGTGCTTTCAACGGCGGCTCATAAGAGCAGCGCGCCTTCGTGCTGCAAGAGCTTTTCCTTGCGCGCAAGGCCGCCCGCGAAGCCAGTGAGCGAGCCGTTGGCGCCGATGACGCGGTGGCACGGCACGATCACGCCCACGGGGTTGCGGCCGCAGGCGCTGCCGGTGGCGCGTGCCACCGCGCTCGGGCCCACGGCCCTGGCCACCTCGCCATAGCTCTTGGTGCGGCCATGCGCGATGGCGCGCAGTTGCCGCCACACCGCTTGCTGGAAGGGGCTGCCGTGCAGGTCGAGCGTGAGCTCGGCGTCGGGTGTGGGCGCGCCGGCCCAGTAGGCGTCGAGCCAGCGTTTGGTGGCCACGAGATGGGGGTGTTTCGTCTTGACGGATTCGCCGCCCGCCAGGCCAAAACGCACTTCTGCGTCAAACCACAGCACGGCCAGTCCGGCCTCGGTGGCCAGCGCCGTCATGGGACCCAGCGGGGTGGGGATGTCGGCGCGCGCCACGATGGCCAGGCCTTCGAGGGAGTTCTTCTTCAGGGTCGATGTCATGTGCCGGTCTCCAGGGTTTGCCACAGCGCCATGACGGCGTACGCGCGCCAGGGCTTCCAGTCTTCGGCCGCGATGCTGACGGCCTTGATGTCGCGTGTGTTCAGTGCGTTGAGCACGCCGATGTCGGTGGCCGGGAAGGCATCGGGCCAGGCCAGTGCGCGCATGGCGACGAGCTGCACGGTCCATTCGCCGATGCCGGGTAATTCGCGCAGCGCGGCCATCGTCGCCAGCAGCGGTGCGCCGCGATGCAGCTCGATGTGGCCTTCATGCAGCGCACGTGCTAACGCTTGAAGCGCACGCACACGCTGGCGCACGATGCCCAGCTTGCCGATGAGTTCAGGGTCGGCCTCGGCCACGGCTTGTGCACTGGGGAAGAGGCGTTGCAGATCCGCAAAGGGTGTTTCGATCGGGCGACCGAGAGCCTCGACCAGGCGCTTGCTCAGCGTGCGCGCGGCCGCCACAGTGACCTGCTGGCCCAGGATCACGCGCGCGGCGATCTCGAAGGCGTCCAGCCCATTGGGCACGCGCACACCTTCGCGCACGGGCACCGGCAGCCGCGCGAGCATGGGCGCGATGGGCGCGGGGTCGGCGTCGAGATCGAGCGCCTGGCGCAGGCGCGGCAGCAGGCTGCCCAGGGCGGGAACGAGCTGGGGCGCCACGCGCACATGCACCTCATGGCGCTCGGGCACGAAGGCGTAGCTCAGCCAGCCGTCGATCACTTTGCCGCCATGGGCCCAGGCCAGCGTGCGGCGGATTTCCATGCCGTGCACAGCCTCCACGCCAGGCAAGGCGCGGTCGCTGAAGAAGCGCAGCACACCGGCCACGTCATACGGCGGGCGGAAGCCCAGGCGCAGCACGAGGTCGCGCTGCGTGCTGCCCGCGTCGCCACTGTCACGCTCACGGCGCAGCGCCGTGGGGCTCATGCGGTAGCGCGTTTGAAACGCGGCGTTAAAGCGGCGCAGGCTGGCGAAGCCACTGGCGTGCGCGATCTCGGTCACGGGCAGCGCGGTGTCGGTGAGCAACTGCTTGGCGAGCAGAAGGCGGCGTGTGCTCAGATAGTCCAGCGGCGTCACGCCATGCGCGGCCTGGAAGACGCGGCGCAGGTGGCGGTCGGTCACGCCCAGGCGCGTGGCGACCTCGGGGATGTAGAGGTCACGCCCCTGCTGCACGGCGGCGTCGATCTGGCGCGCGGCGTGCTCGGCCAGGGCTTGTGAGGAATCCACCAGCGACAGCCCCGGCGCCAGCTCGGGCCGGCAACGCATGCAAGGGCGAAAGCCCGCAGCTTCGGCGCTGGGGGCGTTGTCGAAGAAGCGGCAGTTGCGTGCTAATGGCGTACGTACGCGGCAAACGGGGCGGCAGTAGATGCCGGTGGTTTTGACACCGACGAAGACGCGGCCGTCAAAACGTGCGTCGCGCGCCAGCAGCATGGCGTAGAGGCTGGCGTCGCGCGTGGTGTCGGGGTTGGGGGCGGCTAAGCGGGGCATGACGGCCATTATCGGCAGCCGTCACGCCCGTACTCGCCGTTTTCGGACCTTTGCATTCCTCCTTCCCCCCAGGGTGGGGAAAGGCCGGGATGGGGGTCTAGTGTTGCCGGGCCTACTTGATCAATGTGAACATCATCGCGTTGGCCACCACCGCGCCACCGCTGCTGATTTTCAGCACGGCTTGCTTGCCCCCGCCCGCCGCACCACGTTGCGCGCTCATCGTCACGGAGACTTCAGCGCTGGCGCCGGCCCCCACCGTTACCGAGGACGGCAACACGGTGAAACCAGCACCCGCGCCTTGCGGTTCGATCACGGCCAGGTCGTAGGTCTGCGCCCCGCCCGAGATGTTCGTCAGCATGATGCTGCGCGTCATGCTCTGCCCGCTGCCCGATGGCACCGCACCGAAGGACAGGCTCACCGGGTCCAGCGCCACCTTGGCAGCCAGTGCGGCGACGAGGTTCTCGCGACCGGTGCCGACTTTGTTGGCGTCGGTGACGATGACGGCCGGGTTCGCCAGGCTCTTCACCACACCACGATCTGCGGTGTTGACGATCGCCGAGCGCACCTGCGCCGCCGTCCACGTTGGCTGCGCTTGGCGCACGATCGCCGCGCTGCCCGCCAGGTGCGGCGTGGCCATCGAGGTGCCGTTGAAGAAGGCGAAACATGGCGCGCCACCGCAATAGCTGCGCGGGATCGACGAGACCACGTTCACGCCAGGCGCCATGACGTCGGGCTTGATGCGGAAGTCGACATCGGT
>JANMMH010000582.1:0-5623 GCA_031373055.1 Rubrivivax sp.
GGTGGAGAACAAGCCCGGCGCCGGTGGCCGCATCGCCGCCGAATTTCTGAAAAACGCGCCGGCCGACGGCAACACCGTGCTCATCACGCCGCTGGCGCCAGTGGTCATCGCGCCGCTGACCTTCCGCAAGCTGCCCTACAACCCGGCCGAAGACTTTGTGCCCGTCGCGCACCTGGCCAAGTTCCACTTGATGATCGCCACCGGCGGCAGCAGCCCGCACAAGACACTCGGCGAGTTGGTCGCTTGGTTCAAGGCCAATCCGAGCAAGGCCAACTTCGGCACCGCAGCCGCAGGCAGCCAGCTGCACTTTCTGGGGGTGATGCTGGGCCAGGCCATCGGCGTCGAGCTCACGCATGTGCCCTACCAAGGCGGCGCGCCGCTGAACAACGACATCATGGGTGGCCAAATCCCCGCAGGCATCGACACCCTGGCGGTGGAGCTGCACAAGGCTGGCAAGATGCGCATGCTCGCGGTGTCGGGCGAGACGCGCTCGTCCCTGGCCAGCGACGTGCCCACCTTCAAGGAGCAAGGCTTTCCTACCGTGGTGGGTGAAGGCTGGATGGGTGCCTATATGCATGCCAAAACACCGTCGGCGATGGTCGCCAAGATCAGCGCGGCGCTGGCCGACGCAGCGCGCCAGCCGGACGTGAAACAGCGCGTTGAAGGCGTCGGCCTGGAGCCCACGGGCCTGCGTGCGCCCGAGTTCGCAGCCATCGTCGCGGCCGACCGCGCGCGCTGGAAACCGGTGGTGGAAGCCTCCGGTTTCAAAGGCGACTAACGCGAGGGCAGAGCTGACGCTATGACCACCACCGCCACCCTGGTACCCGGCAAGGCCGCGCCTCGCGGCAAGTTCCCGCATGCTAAACGCGCGGGTGACTTCATCTTCGTCTCGGGCACGAGTTCACGCCGCGCCGACAACAGCTTCGCCGGCGCCGAGCTTGGCGCTGACGGCGAGCTAACACTCGACATACGCGTGCAAACACGCGCCGTCATCGAGAACATCCGCGACATCCTGCAAAACGCCGGCGCGGAATTGTCGGACCTGGTGGAAGCGCAGAGCTTCCTTGTCAGCATGGATGACTTTGCGGCTTACAACGAAGTCTGGGCCGAGTACTTCGACTACAACGGCCCGACACGCACCACGGTGGCGGTGCGCGCGCTGCCGCACCCGCATTTGCTGATCGAGATTCGCGCCGTGGCTTACAAGCCGCTGAAGGCTAAGGTCTGAGATGAGCGCGAACTTGAAATACGGCAAGCCGCTGAACTTCCCGCGCTGGTTGCGCGAACACGCGCACTTGCTCAAGCCGCCCGTGGGCAACCAGCAGGTCTGGGCCGACAGCGACTTCATGGTCACGGTAGTCGGTGGGCCCAACGGTCGCAGTGACTTTCACGACGACCCGGTGGAAGAGTTTTTCTACCAGTTCAAGGGCAATGCGCACCTGCTGCTGTGGGAGGACGGGCGCTACGAGCGGGTGGACTTGAATGAGGGCGATATCTTCTTGATGGCGCCGCACACACTGCACTCACCACAGCGCCCCGAGGCTGGCAGCCTGTGCCTGGTGATCGAGCGCCAGCGTCCTGCCGGGCAGATTGATGCCTTTCAGTGGAGCTGCGCGCGCTGCGGCCACCTGCTGGTGCGCTATGAAGTGCAACTGCAAGACATCGTGGCCGACCTGCCGCCTACCTACCAGCGCTTCTACGCCACGGGTGATGCGGAGCGGCGCTGCACGAAATGCGGCGAGCTGCATCCGGGGCGCGACTTCAAGGCATGGAACCAAACCTTGGCCACACATTGGAAACTTTGATGATCGACATGCACTCGCACTTCCTCCCCGCCATCACGCGCGAGGAAGCTCAAGCCGCAGACGCCCAGCGCGCGCCGTGGCTGGCGGCTGAAGCAGGCGCCGACACGGGGCAGATCATGCTCGGCGACAAGCCCTTTCGCCCCGTCACCCGCGCGCTGTGGGACGCCAACTTCCGTGTCGCCGAGCTCGATGCGCAGGGCGTGCAGATGCAGGTGGTGTGTGCCACGCCGGTGATGTTCGGCTACGCCTGGGACGCTGCGCGCGCGGCCGATTGGGCCACGCGCATGAACGACCGCGCGCTGGCCTTTTGCGCGCGGCACCCTACGCGCCTGAAAGCCCTGGCGCAAGTGCCGCTGCAAGACTTGGCGCGGGCCTGCCGCGAGGCCACGCGCGCGCAGCAGGCCGGCTGCATCGGCGTGCAAATCGGTAACCACCTGGGTGACAAAGATCTCGACCACGAGCAGCTGGTCGACTTCCTCATCCACTGTGCGAATGGCGGCATCCCGGTGTTGGTGCACCCCTGGGACATGATGGGCGCGGGGCGCATGAAGAAATGGATGCTGCCCTGGCTGGTGGCCATGCCGGCCGAGACGCAGCTGGGCATGGTCTCGCTCATCCTCTCGGGCGCGCTGGAGCGCATTCCAAGCTCGCTGAAGATTTGCTTCGCCCACGGCGGCGGATCGTTCGCCTACCTGCTGGGCCGGGTCGACAACGCCTGGCGCCACCGCGACATCGTGCGTGCCGACTGCCCGCAGTTGCCGTCGAGTTACGCCCGCCGTTTCCACGTCGACAGCGCCGTGTTTGACCGTGGTGCCTTGCGACTATTGTCCGAAGTGATGGGCGTCGATCGCATCATGCTGGGTTCGGACTACCCCTTTCCGCTGGGTGAGCAGCGCATCGGTAGCTTGATCCGCGAGGCCGGGCTCTTTGACGCTGCGCAGCAGGAACACATGTTGCGTGGCAACGCGTTGGCCTTCTTCGGGCTGTGATGGCGCAGGCCATGACGTGGCGTGAGCTCAGCGTCGCCGAGCGTGAGCGCGCCTACTCGCCCAGCTCGGCCATCGGTGGCATCTACCAGCCCTTCATCAACGCTTACGCCGAGCGCAGCGCGATGGCGCGTGCGCGCATGCCGCAGCGGCTGAACCAAGTCTTCGGCAGCGACGGCGCGCTGGCGCTGGACCTCTTCGTGCCAAGCGGCATGGCCGCACCGCCGCCCTTGCTGCTTTTCATCCACGGTGGCTACTGGCAGGAGCTGTCCAAAGAGGCATCAAGTTTCGCCGCTAACGACTGTGTGGAGCGTGGCCTTGCGTTCGCCGCCGTCGACTACACGCTGGCACCGCGGGCCAGCCTGGCGCAAATGGTGGCCGAGTGCGACGAGGCGCTGGCCTGGCTGGTCCGCGAGGCGTCGCAGCTTGGTTTTGACGGCAAGCGCATCGTGCTCGCCGGCAGCTCGGCCGGCGCCCACCTGGCCGCGATGCTGGCGCTGCAAACGCGCCAGCATATTGCGGGCACCGTGCTGGTCTCGGGCATCTTCGAGCTGGAGCCGCTGGTGGGCACCAGCATCAACGACGCGTTGGGGTTGAGCGTCGCCAGCGCGCAGGCGCTGAGCCCCGCGTTGAAATCGCTAGCCGGCATGCCATCCACCATCGTCTGCTGGGGCGAGATCGAGACCGACGAGTTCAAACGCCAGAGCTGCGACTTAGCTGCGCAGCTTCAGGCCGCTGGCGTGACGGTGCAAGCGTTCGAGGTGCCAGCACGCAACCACTTCGATGTCATCCTCGATCTGGCCGACATCAAGACCCCGCTCGGCCAACATGTGGTGGCCCTGATGCACTCGATCTGAGGACCACGCCATGCCCCGCTACAAGCCGCTGACGCCCTCCATCGTCGACCCCGCAGGCGTGAACGCCTGCGTCGCGCCGCGCCCCATGCCCGTCACCACCGACGCCAGCCGCGCCACCACCGCGCACGCCACCGGTGGCGCGCCGCTGGTGGACTTTGCCGGCACCAGCAATCCGTATGTCGACTACCAGAGCATCGACCTGCTGCTTTCGCTGCAACACCCGCGCAGCCAGGCTTACGACGAGATGTGTTTTTTCGTCATGGGGCAGGTCAAAGAGCTGCTCTTCAAGGCGCTGCACTTTGAGCTCTACAACGCGGCGGCGCAGATCCGCGCCGATGAGATTGAGAACGCGCTGGACATCCTGGTGCGCACTAAAGCCATGTGCGAGTACATCGGCCGCTCGTGGGATGTTCTCTCGACCATCAGCCCCGAAGGCTTCAATCAGTTTCGCGACACGCTGGGCACGGCCTCGGGGCAGCTCTCGTTCATGTACCGCCATGTCGAGTTCATGCTGGGCAACAAAAACGCGCGCCTGGCGAGCGCGTTTCGCAACATGCCGCACGTGTGGCCGGCGATGGAGCTGGCGCTGAATGCACCGAGCTTGTACGACGATGTCATCGCGCTCTTGAGTCGCCAGGGTCTGCCAATTGACGCGGCAGCCTTGCAGCGCGACTGGTCGCTAACCTACCAAGTAAACGCATCGGTGGAACAGGCCTGGTTCACGGTTTACCGCGACGCCACACCCACCAACAAGCTCTACCGGCTGGGTGAATCGCTCACGGCGCTGGCCGACCAGATGAGCCAGTATCGCTGGCGCCACTTCGTCTCGGTGCAGCGCATCATTGGCCTCAAGCCCGGTACCGGCGGCTCGGCCGGCGTGGGCTGGTTGCAGCAGGTCACCGAGCATCGGTTTTTCCCCGAACTGTGGTCTATCCGCACCCGCTTCTGAACACTAATATTTAAGCTAATGGCACAAAAGAACTTTCTCCTCGCCGGCGTGATGGGCTGGCCCGTGATGCATTCACGCTCACCGCTGATCCATAACCACTGGTTCGAGAAGCACGCGCTTCTTGGACGTTATGTGCCGCTGGCCATCAGGCCCGAAGGTCTGCAAGCCGCACTCCGCGCGCTGCCAGCGCTAGGCTTTGCCGGCTGCAACGTGACCATCCCACACAAGCAAGAGGCCATGCGCATCGTTGACGAGCTGCACGACTCGGCCCGTGCCATGGGGGCGGTGAGCTGCGTCACGGTGCGCGAAGACGGCAGCCTCTTGGGCAGCAACAACGACGCCTACGGCTTCATGCGCAACCTGCAATCACAGCAGCCGCAGTGGCGTGCTGATGCGGGGCCGGTGGTGGTTGTCGGCGCGGGGGGCGGCGCGCGCGCAGTGGTTTACGGGCTGATGCAGGAAGGCGTACGTGAGATTCGCGTCGTCAACCGTAGCCTGGCACGTGCGCAGGAGGTGGCCGCAGCGATGGGCCCTGCGGTGGTGGCGCATGACTGGTCGCACCGCCACGAGGTGCTGGCCGGCGCGACGCTGGTCGTCAACACCACCAGCCAGGGCATGGTGGGGCAGGGCGTGCTTGACATCGACTTGGCGCAGCTGCCGGCCACGGCGATTGCCGCCGACATCGTCTACATCCCCTTAGTGACGCCTTTCCTGGCCGCCGCAAAAGCGCGCGGCAATGCCACGGTGGACGGCCTGGGCATGCTTTTGCAGCAGGGGCCGCTGGCCTGGAAGACTTGGTTCGGGATCGAGCCCGAGGTCACACCCGAACTGCGGGACTTGGTGGTGCGCAGCCTGTAGCGGGCGTCACCCCAACTTCGCGTGAAAGTGATCCCAAGCGCGCTGAAAGAGCGGCGCAGACCAAAGCTTCTCGCGGCAAAGCGCCAGCTCTTGCGCGTTGAACGCGTAGGGCTTGCCGATCTGCATGGCCATGTACTGGCGGTAGGCGTTTTCTTCCATGTAGTTGGC
>JANMMH010000587.1:0-4690 GCA_031373055.1 Rubrivivax sp.
GCTGCACCAGGCCCGCACTGCGATTGGCGCCTGGCGGCAGGACTACAACGAGGTCAGGCCGCACAGCAGCATCGGGCGCATACCACCGGCCAAGTTCGCCGAGCAGCATCGCCGGCTCGCCGGCGATGCTGCTCAACAGCCGGCCAACAACGAAGAGATCAATTAATCTTGCAACCCGGACTTCAGCACTTGCGCTGGTACGGCTACGGGGGGCAGGTCACGGGCGCCAGCCTGATTTCATCGTGCTCTCACCGCGCCAGGGCGTGCTGCTTCTGGAGGTGAAGGACTGGAAGCGCAGCACGCTCTTGAGCGCCACGCGCGACCGCGTCGAACTGCGCACGGCGCGTGGCGATATCACCGAAGCCAACCCGCTGCGCCAGGCGCGTGACTACGCGTTGGAGTTGGTGGACGTGATGAAATAAGACAGCACGCTGACGCACGGCGAGGGCATGTTTCGCGGCAAGCTACTCTTCCCCTACGGCTGGGGCGTGGTCTTCTCGCACCTGTGGACGGGCGCCGCGGGCGCCTGCCGCTGCTGCTGCATGCGCGCAGCGAACACGACGAGGCCGAGCTCATCGCCGAACGTGTAGCCACTGCCGTGGCTGCTGGGGTGCTGCTCGACGACATCGCCGTGGTCTGTCGCGCCAAGTACCTGATGAAGCCGATCGAGCGTGCCCTGGCGCGCCGCGCGCTGGCGTTTCAGTCGATGGCCTCACAGGCCTATCGCCACTTCGACTGGCAGCGCACGAGCCTCAAGCTCTTGACCATGCATAGCGCCAAGGGCCTGGAATTCCGTCTCGTCTTCGTCGCGGGCTTGCAGGCCTTGCCGATGAAGGGCGAAGCGCCCGACGCGGCAGCGCGGCTGCTGTATGTCGCCATGACACGCGCCACGCACGAACTGGTGCTGTCGGCGCACGGGCCGGACTTCGCGCGCTCCGGCCTGGGCCAGCGGCTGCAAGCGACGATGGCGGAGGTGGCCGCGAAGTTCGCGGCCGCATGACGCGACTGCGCTACCGTCACGATTCAGTACCCCATCCGTCATCCAAGAGAACCACGATGAAACACACACTCACCAGCCTGCTGCTACTGCCCTTGTGCATGGCCACCGCCCATGCCGCCGAGATCAAAGTGCTCAGTGCAGGCGCCTTCAAGCCCGTGCTGGTGGCGTTGGCGCCCGAGTTCGAGCAGCGCAGCGGCCACAAGTTGGTGATCGACAACGACACCGCCGGCGCACTCGTGCGCCGCATCAACGGCGGCGAAGCGTTTGACCTGGTGGTGGCGCCACCAAGCGCCCTGGCGCAAATGGCGCAGGCCGGCAAGCTCCCCGCCGGGGGTGGCAAACCGCTGGCGCGTGTGGCCATCGGCGTGGCGGTGAAGAATGGCGCGCCGCTTCCCGACATCAGCAGCGTGGCTAACTTTCAAAAGGCGCTGACATCCGCGCGCGCGGTGGCCTACATCGACCCGGCGGCCGGTGGCTCCAGCGGCATCTACCTGTCGCAGCTCTTCGAGCGCTGGGGCATGGCCACGATGATCAAGGCCAAGGCCGTGCTGGTACCCGGCGGTTTGGTCGCGCAGCGCGTGGTGTCGGGTGAGGCCGACATCGCTATCCATCAGATCAGCGAGATCCTGGCCGTGCCCGGCGCCACGTTGGTGGGGCCGATCCCGACCGAGGTGCAGAACTACACCGTCTACAGCGGCGCGGCCGCACCCACGGCGCGCGACGCGGCCGCCGTGCAGGCGCTACTCACGTGGCTGGCCAGCGAAAGCGCGCTCGCTGTGCTGGCCAGCAAGGGCATGCTGCCGCCTTGAGCGGCTGTGCGTTTGCGAGTGCGGCTCACGACGCCCACGCGCGCGACAGCGGCGCGCCGGCCAGCGCAGCCGTCAGCCGCTCGACCAAGCCCTGGCGGCGCTGCAGCGGCGTGGCGCTGTAGGCCACGCTGCCACCCAGCGGGGTGACCAGCGCGCGCATCTTGCCGTCGAGCACCACACGCTCGCCGGCTTGCAGCACGATGTCGTCCGGCTGATCGTCAATCGTCACCCACAGTGTGCCGCGCTCGGCGCGCAGGCATAGTTGGCGCGGGTTCTCGAAACGCTGGAATTCGTGGCGGCGCAGGCGTTGGGCGAAGGCAGTGGTCGGGGTCTTCATGGTGGTGCTCCAAAAACGCGGGTCTCTGTCAACTTGCATGCTCTGAAAACATTTCACAGCACCCGAGTAAACCCGCTGATGCCAATATTGGTGCCTAGGCATCATCTTCACAAGCGATGATTTGGAACAACTAGCATTCCCATGAGTCATGCAAAGAGACCCGAGACGCCTGCCCCCGCTTGACCGCATCGTGGTCTTCGACGCCGCCGCACGCCACCTCTCGTTCACCAAAGCCGCGGCCGAGCGCTTCCTCACGCAGTCGGCCGTCAGCCGCCAGATGGCCGCGCTAGAAGCTGAGCTCGGCGTGGCGCTCTTCAAGCGCAGCCACCGCGCGCTGGCGCTCACCGAACATGGCCGGCGGCTGGCCGTGGCCGCAGCCAAAGTGCTGTCGGAGCTGCGCGACACCGTGGCCACGATCCGCAACCCGCTGCGCCGCGAAGTCTTGTCGCTGACCACCACGCCGGGACTGGCCTCGCTGTGGCTGATCCCGCGCCTGGCCGGCTTCACCTCGGCGCACCCGGGCGTGGACGTGCGAATCGACGCGAGCTACAGCACGCGTGCCCTGCTGGCCGACGGCTTTGACATTGCCATCCGCTACGGCCCGCTGGCGTCCACACCGGGCACGCAGCTCTTCGAAGAGTCGGTGCTGCCGGTGTGCGCGCCGGCCTTGCTCAAACGCGGCGCGGCGCTGAAGTCACCGCGCGACCTGCGTCACCACACGCTGCTGCAAGTGGCCAGCGCCGGCGCCAGCGGCATGCCGCTGGAGTGGCCATCTTGGTTGCAGGCCATGGGTGTGCCCGAGGTCGAGCCCGCCGCCATGCTCACCTTCACCAGCTACGACAGCGCCGTGCAGGCCGCACTCGCGGGCCAGGGCGTGGCGTTGGGCCGCCGCCCACTGATCGACGAGCTCATGCGCCAGCACCTGCTGGTCGCACCGTTCAAGAACGAAACCGCCTCAGCGCGCGGCTTCTTTCTCGTCGTCGAGCCGGCCTCGGCGCAGCGTGAGGCCACGCGCGCGCTGGCCAGTTGGCTGCTGGAAGAGGCACGGCGCCAAGCATGAAGATCGCCGTCATCGGCGCTGGCCTGGCCGGCTTGAGCGCAGCGTGGCGCTTGGCCAAGCATCACGAAGTGCAGCTCTTCGAGCGCCACGCGCAGCCGGGCTTCACGGTGCATTCGATCGCGCTGCCAGGCCTGACGCAGCGTGTGGACGTGCCGCTGCGAGTCTTCTACCCCGGCTATTACCCGAGCTTGGTCCAGCTCTACAGCGAGCTCGGCGTGGAGAGCGAGCCGGTGAGCTACGCCTCGTCGCTGGACGATGGGCAGCAGCTCTACTTCCGCTACCGCAACCTGCGCCTGGGCAGCCGCTCTTACGGCGTGATGGCGCCGCAAGACCTGGCTTTGGGCACGCGCGCGCGGCGCATTGCCACCGCGCTATGGCGCTTTCGGCGTGAAGCCACGCGTGCGTTGGCGCACGGCGAACTGCAAGGGCGCAGCATCGGCGAGTACCTACAGTTTCAGCGTTATCACACCGACTTTGTGCAGGGCTTTGTGCTGCCTGCGCTGTGCACCATCGCCACGTGCAGCTACGCGCAAGCGGCCGAATTTCCGGCCGAGGTGGTGGTGGACTACGTCGCGCGTGGACTCACGCGCCAGAGCGTGCGCCGCGCTAGCGGCGGGGCGGATGACGTGCAGCAGCGGCTGCTCGCGGGCATTGAGCAGGTGCATTGCGCGGCAAAGGTCGAGGCCGTTTGGTGGGACGACACAGCAGCCTGGCTACAACTCGAAGGCGCCGCACCGCAGCGCTTTGATCACATCGTGCTGGCGGCACAAGCTAATCAGGCGCGGCGGCTATTGCGCAATCCGAATACCGCCGAGGCGGCGGCGCTCGACGGTTTCACCTACACGCCGGTGGACGTCATCACGCACCGTGACACGAGCTTCATGCCCGCACGCCGGCGCGACTGGTCGCCGGTGAACCTGCGCGTGCTGCCCGCCTTCGACACGCCGCAGTCGACGATCTGGGTCAACGCGGTAATGCCGACATCGGGCAGGGTGAGTGGCGAGGCCGATGTCTTCCAGACCGTCAACCCGCAGGCCGAACCGACTACGGCCGCACTCATCAGCCGCGCGCGCTTTGAGCGTCCGTTGGTCAATGCTGAGAGCCAGCAAGCGCTGCACGAATTGCAAGGCCTGCACGCGCAAGCCGATCGCCGCCTGTGGTTCTGCGGCTCGTACGCGCAGGCCGGCATCCCTTTACTGGAAAGTGCCGTGCGCTCGGCGGTGGAGGTGGCGGCGCAGCTCGAGCGGGCGAGTGCGAGCCGGGGCGTCTAACGTTTGAGCCGACGGGAGCCTGTGTGCTCGGGAACCGGCGCGCGCAGAGGCGGCGTGGGGGCGGCCCGGCTGCGTTTATGGAATGCTTATGGCGCTGTTTGCATTGAGTAGTGATCGCGCTCAAGCGCCGACGGCCATGGCCAATAGCCGATCGGGTTTGAGGCCGCCCTTAGAGTTGGCGTCCAGCGCCCTGAACCAGCCGGTGTAGTTGGC
>JANMMH010000594.1:0-8473 GCA_031373055.1 Rubrivivax sp.
CAGCAGCGACACGTGAATCACATCCGGCGAATACCCACCACCCACTGCCTTGATCGCCGTGTCGGCATCCTTCAAGCCAAAGGTATGCGTCGTCACCATCTCCAGAGGAAAGCGGTGGTTGGCCAGTTGCTGCAAAGCCAATTCGCAGCTCTTGTAGCTGTGGCCGCGGGCGCATTTGATGGTGATGTACTTGACGGTGATCTTGCCGATGGGGAAGTTCGGGAAGTCGCTCATCTCGCCTTGAATGAGCAGCGTGCCGGCTTTACGTTTGAGCGCTTCCACGCCGAGCAGGATAGCGGCGGTGCCGGCACCAGCGGTGCAGTCCAGCGCCACATCCACGCCTTTGCCGGCGGTGATTTGCATGATGCGCTCGAGCGGGTTCTCGGCTTGCACGTCGATGGTGTAGTCGGCGCCCAGCAACTTGGCGATCTCCAGCCGTTTGGAGTCTTTGCTGGTGCCCGTGACGATGATGAGGTCGGCGCCGGCTTGTTTGCAGGCCACCACCTGGCTCAAGCCCTGCTGACCCGGGCCCTGGATGAGCACCGTTGACGCATAGCCCACGCCGGAATCGAAGAGCGCCCACTCGATGCCGTTGGCCAACGGTGTGACGATGCCAGCCAGCTCACTCGTGACGTTAGCCGGCACGTGGTGCAAGACGCAGTTCCAGGGCAGGTACACATACTGCGCGAAGCCGCCCCACAGGTGCGGCGCGCGATCGGCACTGGTGTAGCCGTAGCGGATGCCGTCGGGGTTGCTGCGCCAGTCTGTCGCTTCGCAGTGGCGGTATTGGCCGATGTGGCACCACTCGCAGCGGCCGCAGGAAACGTAGTGTTCGAGGAAGACGCGGTCGCCTTCTTTGAAGCCTTTTCGCTCGCTGAAAAGGCGCCCGGCTTTGGCGATGGTGCCGATGTTTTCGTGACCCATGATCAGCGGGCCACCGCGCAGCGGCTCTTTGTACATCTTCACGTCGGTGCCGCAGATGCCGGCCACTTCCATCTTCAGCAGGGCGCCGTCTTGCGGGATGTCGGGCATGGGGAATTCACGCAGCTCGATCTTGCTGGGCCCGGTCTTGATCGCGGTTAGCACTTGTTCCATGGTCTCGATCTCTTTGTTCTTAAATGGATTCGCCGTCTTTGAGCACACCGGCCGCGCGCAGCGCGGCTTCCAGCCACTTCGGCCGCAGTGCAATGCCTTTGACGATGTCGTCAATGCGCTTGCGCTCGTCGGCAACTTTGGCCGCTGCCAGCGGCAGGAGTGAGGCAGCTTTCTCGCGCTCGATGACGACGACGCCGTCGGCATCCCCCACGATCAAATCGCCAGGGTTCACCGCTACGCCGCCGCAACTGATGGGCCAGTTGATGCGCCCAGGCACGAACTTGGTGGGGCCGTTGGGGTTAGCGCCGATGGACCACACGGGGAAGCCAAGCTCCCGCAGCTCTTCGGTGTCGCGAATGCTCGCGTCAAGCACCACGCCGCCGAGTTGCAGCACCTTGCAGGCGTTGAGCATGATCGAGCCCATCAGCGCGCACAGGCGGTCGGCCTTGCCGTCGATGACAAGCACGTCACCCGGCTTGGCCATGGTCATGGCGGTGTGGATCATGAGGTTGTCGCCGGCGCGCACGTCCACCGTGAAGGCCGGTCCGCACACGCGCATATTGGGCGTTAGCGCCTGGATGCGGCCGTCCATGGCGCCGCGCCGGCCGGCCACGTCGGCCAGGATGCTGGAAGCAAAGCTGGCTGCGGCCTGCACCGTGGCCGCGTCAGCGCGCGTGAAGTCACGGCGGATGTCGTTCAAGTCAGTGCTCATAAGATGCTCGTGTCAGTGGCCACGCGCCGTTAGCAGCGCGTCCAGCCTGGGGTAGACGCGCCTCGCGTTGCCTTCAAAGATGGCGTGGCGGCTGGCCGCGTCCAGCCCGTCGAGCAAGTCGATGTAGCGCTTGGTGTCGTCAAAGTGGAAGCCCGTCTCGGGGTCAATACCTGGCACGGCGCCGAGCATTTCAGAGGCGAAGAGGATGTTGTTGATGGGCACCACCTCAGTCATCAAGCGGATGCCGGGCAGGTGGTAGACGCAGGTGTCAAAGAAGACGTTGCCCAGAAGGTGGTCGGCGAGCTTCTTCTTCTGCAGCATCTGGCACAGACCACGATAGCGGCCCCAGTGGAAGGGTGCCGCGCCACCACCGTGCGGGATGACGAACTTCAGCTCGGGGAAGTCTTTGAAGAGGTCGCCCTGAATGAGTTGCATGAAAGCCGCCGTGTCGGCGTTGATGTAATGCGCGCCGGTGTGGTGGAAGTTGGGGTTGCAGCAGCTGCTCACATGAATCATGGCGGGCATCTGCAGCGCCACGAGCTTTTCGTACAGCGGGTACCAGTGGCGGTCGGTCAGCGGCGGGCCTGTCCACCAGCCGCCTGACGGGTCGGGGTTGAGGTTGACGCCGACGAAGCCCAGCGCGGCTAGACGTTCCAGTTCATCGATGCATTCGGCCGGCGCCACGCCGGGGAATTGCGGCAGCTGACCGACGCCGACAAAGTTGCTCGGCAAGAGCGTGCACAAGCGGTGGATGAGGTCGTTGCTGATGCTCGTCCACTGCCGGCTCACCTCCGTATTGCCCACGTGGTGCGCCATGCCGGCGGCGCGTGGGCTGAAGATGGTGAGGTCGCTACCGCGATCCTTTTGCAGCTTGAGTTGCGGCTGCACGCTTTGCACGATGGTCTCGGCGCTGAGGATCAGGTCCGCAAGCGTCTTGGCCGCAGGCTTGCGCGCGGGGTCGGCCAGGCCGGCGAGCTGCTTGTCGCGAAAGGTATGCAGCGCGGCGGGCTCGGTCGTGTAGTGGCAGTGGATGTCGATGATCATGGCGAGGGCTGGGCACCTAGAAATTGCAGGATGCGCGCGGGTGCAGTGGCTTCGGTTTGCGCGGCGGGCAGTTCGTCCCAGTACTCGGCGCACGGCAGACACTCTTCGAGATAGCGCGCGGCGGACGTGGCATGTGAAGCGTCGCGGCCCGGCACGATGAGTGCGGGTATGTCCAGCGTTAGCATGGCTTCGGGCTCGGCGCCGGGTGCCGTATCGCGGTCTAGCAAGTTGCGCGACATGGCTTCCACGGTCTGCGTGTAGGTGGCCAGGTCTTGCGCCAGAAAATGCTCCACAAACGCCGCGTCATGGCGCAATACCGAAGCCCAGGGGCCACCCCGCGGGTCGGCGTTGAATGCTTTGCCCTCGCGCTGCACCAGCGCCACCACGGCGGCCAGTCCTTGTTCACGCACGAAGGCCAGGTGCTGCGCGAAGCGCTGCTGCCCGTTGATGCGGTACTTGGCGCCGCCCACGGGCCAGTACAGCACCATGCTCGCCACGCGCTGCGGATGCGCGGCTGCAAAGCCGACCACCGGCGCGCAGCCCATGCAGCCGCCCATCAGGTGCGCGCGCTCGAAGCCCAAATGGTCGAGCAGGCTCACGCCTTGCGCGACGTAGTCGGCCCAGCCCACCGCCTCCACCCGGCCGCCCGACTCGCCGCATTCACGGCGGTCAAACACGATGCATTGGTAGTGCTGCACCAGCGGCGCCAGCATCCTGGTCTGCGCGTAGATGCCCAGCGTCGACCACTTCTCCAGCGTGGCGTCAAAGCCGCCGGGCGAGAACATCAGAAGCGGCGCGCCGCTTCCCAGCACCTCGTATCGCGTGTCGATGCCGTCGATGCGCGCGCTAGCCATGTCAGCTCACTTTGACGGGTAGACCGCCCTTGATCTGGCGCGCGCTGCGCACGTCGTCCGCAAAGGCGGTGATGGCGTCGAGCGCGGTTTGGGCGACATGCGCATAGGTGTCGGGCGGGTGGTCGATGTGCGCGGCGGCATAGCCCAGCGCGGCGTGGATCATGCGCACGCGGCCATCAAGCCAAGGCCCGCCGCCCAGGCCACCGATGACGGGGATGCCCACCGCCGCCACCACCGCCGGGCCGGCCACCGGGCCGCTGTGGGTGAAGTCGAGCATGCTGGCGCCCGCCGCTTCCAGCTGCTTGGCCTGCGCCACCAGCTGTGCCGTCAAGGTGGCGGGTAGCACCACGTCGGGTTTGAGCGTGCTCTTGTAGTCCACGCCGTGCTTCAACGCCGTTTGCGGCGTGATGCCGAACTGCGCAAACACCGGAATGCCCGCGCGCGCGATGGCCGCCACGGCCTCGGGGTAGTCGGCCGCGCCGTCGAGCTTGACCATGTCGACACCGGCTTCCTTGACGAAGCGGATGGCAGCGTCCAGCGCCGCCTGTGTGCCTTGCTGCAGCGGGCCGAAGGGGAAGTCGACACTGACCAGCGCGCGCTTGACACCGCGGCGCACGGCCTTGGTGACGATGAGCATCTCTTCCATCGTCACTTCCAGCGGGTTGGCGTGGCCCCACAGGTTGATGCCGACGGTGTCACCCACCGAGACGATGTCCACGCCGGCGCGGTCAAGCACTTGCGCCATTTGGAAGTCCCAAGCGACCACGCCGACGATCTTGCGGCCCTCGCGCTTCATCTGCTGCAAGGCCGGGACCGTGACGGCGGGAGCGTTCATCAGAAGACTTTCAGCCGCGCAGCGACAAGGTGTTGATGGGGAACAGCTCGTCGAGCTTGGGCACGCGCTTGATGATGCCTTGCTCGTGCGCCGAGGTGATGGCCATGTCGAGCATGCGCCGGTTGGGCGCCACGCCGTAGGGCAGCGGGTCTTCGCCGGTGATCTGCATGACACGCCGGTGCATTTCGTCCACTGCCGTCGGCTTCGTGATGACACCGGCGCGCAGGCGCCCAACGTAGCGTCGTTTGGACTCGGCAAACGCGGCAAAGATGGCGGGGCCGATCTTCGGGTGCGCGGCCAGCACTTCGTCCTTCACCACCACCAGGTGGTTGATGGGGTAGTGGCCGGTAGCCTTGAAGGCTGCGAAGCCCGCCTGCTCGGCACCGTCGATCAGCGGGCCAACGTGCTCGGCTTGGACGTCCACGCCAATGGCACCTGCAAGCTCGCCACTGGCCACCATCTGTGCCATGTCGCGCCCGGGCTCAATCGGCACCACGTTGGCGGGCGCGCGAAATTCAGCCACATGCTCGTCACCCGAAAGCACCCAGGTGATCTTGTTCAGGTCCACGCCGTACTGGTGCTGCAGGATGCTGCGCGCCCACAGCCCCGTGGTCACGGTGTAGCCGCGGTTCACGCCCACGCGCTTGCCTTCCAGGTCTTTGGGATGCGTGATGCCGGCCTGGCGGTTGACGAGGATGGCGCCGTGGTGAAACGCGCGCACCAGAAAGATCGGCAACGCCGTCATCGCTTTGCCGTGCTCGCGTGCGCTCAAGTAGGTTGTTAGCGCCATCTCGCAGATGTCGAACTCAAGCCCACGCACCATGCGGCGAAAGGCGTCGATCAGCACCGGCACCTCTTCAAACTCGAACTCGAAGCCCACCGGCAGCACGCTGGCGTTCTTCAGGTCCTGGTTGTTGCCCTGGGTGCGGGTGACCGTGCTGAGTTTCAGTGCGTACATGATCTGAGTGCGTGTATTTCTATCGTTAGCAGCAGTCGCAGCCCGTGCCGGGCGGCACGATCAAGGCGTCGCGCATCCAGTAGGGTGGCAAGTCCTCGGGGGTGATGTCGGCCATGGCCTTGAAGATCTTCAAGTGGTGGCGGTGCGCCATGTCACCGGTCCAGAACACGATAACGGTGAACCATGGCGGGAAGCCCGGCGCACTGGGCACGAGCTGGTCGACCAGCACCACGGCGTGGGCAGGCAGGCCAAATCGCTCGCGCGTCCAGGCGGCAATCTGCGCGGCCATGGTGCAAGCCGGCCATCAGACCGACGCGTGTTTCTTGCCTGGCTCGGCACGCAGCGCGTCGCGCGCGGCTTCCTTGAAGGCTTGCTCGCGCGGGATGACCACGGCCGCCGAGCGGATGCGCTGGTGCTCGGGGTCCACGCCGGGGGGCGTTTCGCCCTTCTCGGCCAAGGCCTTGGCGGCCTTCATCAAGCGCTGGCGCATCATGATGATGCCGTTGTCGGTGCCCACCAGGTGTTCGCGTGTGCGGTCTTGAATGGCGCCCATGCTCTCTTGCAGCGAAGCGTCTTGCATGGCGATGCCTTCGATGCCGCTGAAGCTGATGCCGGCCTTCTGCGCCGCGCGGTCCATCAAGTAGTCGTTGGTCTTGTTCTGCAGCGGGATGTAGGTGCCGGGCACATAGCGCACGTGGATGCCGTGGCCGTCTTTCATGGCCTGCACTTCTTCGTCGTGCAGTGCTCGCGTGGGGTGGTAGTCAAAGCTCCAGGCCCAGTTGTGGTGGTCGTCGATCGGCACCCAAAAGTGGCCGTGAATCGGGTGGTCACCACGCGGGGGCACCATGGTGAAGCAGGGCATGATCCACGGCGTGATGCGCCAGTAGTACAGCCCCTCTTCAGCGTTGCGCCGCGCACCCACAAAGAGCCCGCCGTCGGCCGGTACCACGTCGAACACCGGCTTCTTGTCTGCCAGGTTGTACTGGTTGCCTTTGGCGCCTTTGAAGAGCGGGTCGCTGTTGAGCGCGCCGCTGTGCAAGAAGCTGACGTGGCTGGAGTCGATGCCGCCTTCCAGCGCTTGCAGCCAATTGCACTCTTGCAAGCGTTTGCTGGTGAAGCTTTGCGCGGCGGGCACGGTGGCAAATTCCCACTCGGGCAGTGGCGGTTGCAGCTCGGGGGGGCCCATGTAGATCCAGATCACGCCACCCCGCTCCACCAGCGGGTAGCCCTTGAGCTTGACGGTGCTGCAGTAGCCGCTCTCGGCGGGCTCGGAGGGCACTTCCAGGCACTGGCCGGTGACGTCGTACTTCCAGCCGTGGTAGGGGCAGCGCAGGCCGCTTTCTTCATTGCGGCCGAACCACAGCGAGACGCCGCGGTGCGCGCAAAACTCGTCAATGGCACCAAGCTTGCCGCTGCTGTCGCGAAAGCAAATCAGCTTCTCGCTCAAGAGCTGCAAGCGCACGGGTGGGCCGTCGCACTCAAGCAGTTCTTCGGACAGCAATGCCGGCAGCCAGTAGCGGCGAAACAGGTTGCCCATGCTGGTGCCTGGGCCCGTCTGCGTGACCAGTTCGTTTTGTTCTTTTCTCAGCATCGCTGCGTCCTCACCAGCTGGGGCGCCTTAGCTTGCTAATGCGACCACGTTCCTCATAAAGGAACCACGTTCCTTCATTCAAAACGACGATATCATTCGCCCTCATCGATTGTCAATTGGAGCTTTGGGCATGTCGCCAGCCTGTCAGCGTGTTGCTTTGTGCCGTGGTGACGAGGTCGCACCCGGCCACGCCATCCGTATCGAAAACGGCGCTCTGACCGTGGCCGTGTTCAACCTCGACGGCGAATACTTCGTTACCGACGACCACTGCACCCACGGCCCGGGGTCGCTTTCCGAAGGCTTCATTGAAGGTGATGTCGTCGAGTGCGACTTCCACAATGGTGCCTTCAATATCCGCACCGGCGCGGTGGTGACGCCGCCTTGCATGATCCCGATCAAGACCTACCGCACGGTGGTGGATGCTGAGGGGTTTGTGTCGATCGAGGTTTGAGGCGGGCTGTTCGATAGGCTGGGGTTCCGCTGCGACTGGGAGTCGGCAAGTGGCGCCGGAAGAGATTCGGCCTTTCGTTGCCGCGTGTATTCACGCGCTTCGTGAACTGACTCGTCGAAACTGTTTGACCGTAGCGACCGTACGGAGCGCAGGGAGTTTTTCGACGCGACGCAAGGGCGGGTCTCTGGAGGGCAGTCGGTACCCCGACCGACGCTTGCGCCCGCACCGGTCAGGCCAGCCTCGGCTTTGCCGCTGCAACCTCAGAGCGCGAATGCCGGCGAAGCAAGCTCACCTCGGCGCCGCCACCGACTTCACCGCCGGCGTCCAGCGCGCGATCTCAGAAGCGACGAAGCGCGTGAACGCCGCTGCATCCAAGTCCAACGTCTCCATGCTCTCAGCCGCCAACACCTTGGCCACCGCCGCCGACTGCATGCCGCGGCGAATCTCGGCGTTGAGCTTGTCGACCACGGCTTGCGGCATGCCCGGCGGGCCGGAGATGGAGAACCAAGTCGTGCCCGTGAGCTGCGGCATGCCTAACTCGGCAAGTGTGGGCACATTGGGGTAGGCCGCGACACGCTTGGTGGACGACACCGCCAAGAGGCGCAGGCGCCCGGTGTCGACATGCGCGTTGCTTGAGCTCAGCGTCATGAAGGCCGCAGGGATCTGGTTGCCCAGCAAATCGGCCACCGCCGGGCCCGCGCCTTTGTAGCTGATGTGCACCATGTTCAGCTTGTGCGCCTGGCGAAAGAGCTCCCCCGTCAAGTGGCCGTGCGTGCCCTGCCCTGGCGAGCCCCAGCTCAGGCCTTTGGGGTTGGCTTGCACGTGGGCGATGAAGGCTTTGACGTCTTTCACGGGAACTTCGGCATTCACCACCATGCCCAGCGGCGGGCCGGCCAGGATGGCGATGTGGGTGAAGTCTTTCATCGGCTCGAA
>JANMMH010000608.1:0-4126 GCA_031373055.1 Rubrivivax sp.
TGGCGCCAGTGCTGGCGCGCAAACGGCAGCAGTCCTTCTTCAAGCTCGGCGCCGGCGGCGACTTGCGCGTCACGAAACGCCTGCTCGGTGAGCCGCCCCTGCGGGAAGAAGCGCTGCGTGAGGCTGACGCAGCCCACGCCGAAGCTTTCGGCCTTGAGTGCGGCGGCACCTTCACCCAGGATCATCTCGGTCGAACGCCCGCCGATGTCGATGACCAGCCGCCGCTCTTGCGAGGGCTGCAAGAAGGCCACGCCGGTGTAGATCAGCCGCGCTTCTTCACGGCCAGAGATGACTTCGATGGGGAAGCCCAAGGCTTGCTGCGCGCGCAGCAAAAAGGCGTTGCGGTTGCGCGCCTCGCGCAGCGTTTGTGTGGCCACGGCGCGCACCTGTGCGGGCGCAAAGCCGGCCAGCTGCGAGGAGAAGCTGCGCAGGCAGGCCAGGCCGCGCTGCGTGGCTTCTTCGGTGAGCATGCCGTCGGCGTCCAGGCCACCGCCCAGTCGCACCATTTGTTTGAAGTACTCCAGGCGCTTGTAGCGGCCGCGCGCAAGCTGCGCGATCTCTAGTCGAAAACTGTTGGAGCCCATGTCCACGGCGGCCAGGGCGCCGCTGTGGGGGTCGCTCATGCGGGCATTGTGCCCAAGGCTCGTGTCGCTACGACGATGGTTGCGCTTCCTACAATCGCCGCTCCTTGCAACCTGCACACGGGGCCTACGGCATGCACACAGAAGACTTCGACAGCCTGGTCGGCACGCATGCGGCTGGCCTCACGCGGCGCGCCTTGGTGCGTGCCTCGGTGGGCAGCGGCTTTGCAGCCGCCGTGATGCCGATCTGTGCGCAGACCGAGGTCAAGACTGACTCGGCGGGTTTGATCACCGGTGAGGTGACGATTCCGGTCGGCGACTTCAAGATGCCCGCCTACCGCGCTGCACCCACGCAGCACCGTGGTGCGCCCGTGGTGCTGGTGCTGAGTGAAGTCTTTGGCGTGCACGAGTACATCGCCGACGTGGCGCGCCGCCTGGCCAAGGCCGGCTACTTCGCCATCGCGCCCGAGCTCTTTGTGCGCCAGGGCGATGCCAGCTCCTACGGTGAAGTCGCCAAGCTGCTGGCCGAGGTCGTGAACCAAGTGCCCGACGCGCAGGTCATGGCCGACCTGGACGCCAGCGTGGCCTGGGCCCGGGGTCAGGGGGCCGACGCGGCCAAGCTCGGCGTGACGGGCTTTTGCTGGGGCGGGCGCATGACCTGGCTTTACGCCGCGCACAACCCCAGTGTGAAAGCTGCCGTGGCTTGGTACGGGCGACTGGTGGGCACCGCCAGCGCCTTGACGCCCAAACACGCCGTTGATCTAACGTCCAAGTTACACGCACCCGTGCTCGGCCTCTACGGCGAAAAGGACACCGGCATTTCGCTCGACACCGTGGCGCAGATGAAGCAGGCGCTGGCCACGGGCAGCGCTGCGGCAAGGCGGAGCGAGTTCGTGATCTACCCCGACGCGCCGCACGCCTTTCATGCCGACTACCGGCCCACCTACCGCAAGCCGGCGGCTGACGACGGCTGGGCGCGCTGCCTGGCCTGGTTCAAAACCCACGGCGTGGCCTGAACATGCACGACCCGTGGACGCTGCTCTACATCGTGCTGGCCACCTTGGCCGGCGGCGTGCTGTCGGTGCTGGTGGCCGCATTGCTCACGGTGTCGCTGCTGGGCCGCGTGGTCAAGAGCCTGGTCAGCCTGTCGGCGGGCATCTTGCTGGGCACCTCGCTGCTGCATGTGCTGCCGGAGGCCTTTGAGCAAGGCACCGACCCGCGCAAGCTCTTCGCCACGCTGCTGGGTGGCCTGCTCTTCTTCTGGCTGCTGGAAAAGGCCGAGCTCTACCGCCATGTGCACCACCACGAAGGCGACGGCCACGACCACCACCATCACTTCGACACCCAGCAGGCCGGGCGCGGCGGCTACAGCGTGCTGGTGGGCGACGGCATCCACAACTTCTGCGACGGCGTGATCATCGCGGCGGCGTTTCTTGCCGACACGCAGCTCGGCATCGTCACCGCGCTGGCCATCGTGGCGCACGAGGTGCCGCAAGAGGCGGGCGACTACATCGTGCTGCTCAATGCCGGCTTCACGCGCAGGAAGGCACTGCTGTTCAATGCCCTCTCAGGCCTGGCGGCGGTGGCCGGTGGCGTGCTGGGCTACTTTGTGGTGGGGCCGTGGCAGGCGCTGTTTCCCTACCTGCTGGTGCTGGCGTCAAGCAGCTTCATCTACATCGCCGTGGCCGACCTGCTGCCGCAGTTGCAGCAGCGCCTGAGCTGGCGCGAAACCTTGGTGCAGGTGGCCTGGTTGGGCGCGGGGCTGGCGGTGGTGATGGTGGCCGCTGGTGTGTTGCGCGGGCACGCACATTGAGCGCACGTGAAGCGCAAGGCACGCCGCGCGGTGTGCCGTGCTAACGATCTACTGACGCACCACCAACACCGGCAAACTGGTGTGCGTGAGCACACGCGAGGTCTCGCTGCCCAGCAAGATGGCGTTGAGGCCACGCCGGCCGTGCGAGGCCATCACGATGAGGTCGCAGCCCTGTTCTTTGGCGTGGTCGATGATGGCTTCCCAGGGGTGCAGCGCTTCGACGGTGTGGCCCGTGCAGGCGAGGCCAGCGGCGGTGGCGACGTCGACCACCGCCTTCACGCGTGCGGCCGCAATGCGTTCTTGCGCGTCGAAAAATTCCTGCGGCGGCACCGGCTGCATCTCAGAAATCGCGCTGTAGGGAAAGGGCTCTTTCACCGACAGCGTGAAGAGTGCGGCGCCGCTGAGCTTGGCCAGGCTGATGCCAGCCTGCACAGCCTTCTGCGTGATCTCGGATCCGTCGGTGGGTACGAGGATGCGCTTGTACATGTTGGACTCCTTCTCGCCGGGGTGGCGCGGGTTGACTACAGTGTGGACTCAAGCTTGCAGCGGGCGTTGACCGAGGTCAAGCCGGGAGATTCACGCTGCCTTGCGCAACTCAGCCGCGTTCTCAGCCGCGCGCAACAGGCCGCGCCGGGTCACTGCACCACTCGCTCCACGAGCCGGGGTAGAGCGCCGAACCACCGAGCCCAGCATGTTCCATGGCCAGCAAATTGACGCAGGCGGTGACGCCCGATCCGCATTGGTGGATCACATCCGCCGGCGCACTGCCCATGGCTTCAAACGCGGCGCGCAGCTCGGCGGCGGGCCTGAAAAAGCCGGCAGCGTCGAGGTTGTCTTTGAAGAAGCGTTGGCTGGCGCCTGGGATGTGCCCGGCCACGGGGTCCAGCGGTTCGGCTTCGCCCCGAAAACGCTCACCGGCGCGGGCGTCGAGCAAACGCATGCGGCCCAGCGTGTCCAGCACTTGCGCGGTGTCCAGCGTCGGCATGGTGACGGCAGCCAGCGGGTAGGGCGCTTGCGGATGCGCCTGGCTCGCCGTGTCAACGAGCACACCACCGCCGTCGCACCAGGCTTTCAAGCCGCCGTCGAGCACGGCCACGTGTTGATGGCCGAGCCAACGCAGCATCCACCACAGGTGCGCCGCATACGGGCTACCCTGGCCGTCGAAAACGACAACCTGGGTGCTCGGCGCGACGCCCCATGCGCCCACCGTGACAGCGAACGCTTCGCGCGTGGGCAAAGGGTGGCGGCCGTTGTGGCCGGTCTTGACGCCGCACAGGTCGCGTTCCAAATGCGCGTGGTGTGCGCCCGGCATGTGACCGGCGGCGTAGGTGCGCTCGGCGCTTGCCGGGTCGCTGAGGTCGGCACTGGCGTCGAGCAGCACGAGCGGCGCGCCCGCCGTTTGCAAGGCGCGCAATTCATTGCAGCTGATGAGGGTGGTGAAGCTCATGCGATGGCCTTGCGGTACCACTCGTGAAAATGCTGCATGCCGTCTTCCATCGGGCTCTGGTATGGCCCGGCTTCGTCGTCGCCGCGCTCCATCAAGGCACGCCGGCCGGCGTCCATGCGCAGGGCGATGTCGTCGTCTTCCACGCAGGTTTCCATATAGGCGGCTTGTTGTGCGTCGACGAATTCGCGCTCGAACGCGGCGATTTCTTCGGGGTAGAAAAACTCCACCACGTTGAGCGTCTTCTGCGGCCCCTTGGGGATCAGCGTTGAGACCACCAGCACGTGC
>JANMMH010000190.1:0-4530 GCA_031373055.1 Rubrivivax sp.
AGCGCTGGCGCCCGTCATGCCCCTGGCCGGCAGCAGCGCGCAGTTTCAGCCGGTGTGGGTGCAAGACGTGGCCAGCGCCATCGCGCGCTGCCTGGACTTGCCGGCAAGCATCGGCAAAACGTATGAGATCGCTGGCCCCGAAGTCTTCACGCTGTCGCAGCTGGTGCGCCTGGCCGGGCGCTGGGCTGGCCATGAGCGGGCACAACTGCCGCTGCCCGCTGCGCTGGGCCGACTGCAAGCGCTGATGCTGGAATGCCTGCCCGGCGAGCCGCTGATGTCGCGCGACAACGTGGCCTCGATGCAGGTGCCCAATGTCGCCGGTGGTGTCTTGCCGGGCTTGCAAGCGCTGGGCATCACGCCCACCGCGCTGGAAGGCGTGGCCAGCGCGTACCTCGGCCAGCACATGGGCCGCGCGCGGCTGAACCGGCTGCGCACCTTGGCTAGCCGCTAACAAACTATCAACACGGAGCTCAAGCATGGCCATGCAGCTGCTGATCGGCAACAAGAACTACTCGTCATGGTCGATGCGGCCCTGGGTTCTGATGCGCCAGCTGGGCCTGCCGTTCGAAGAAATCCTGCTGCGGTTTGACTTCGGCGAAGGCTCCACCTTTCGCCAGGCCGTGGCCCGCCACAGCCCCGCCGGGCGTGTGCCGGTCCTCGTCGACGACGGCTTTGCGGTGTGGGACACCCTGGCCATTGCCGAGTACCTGCACGAGCGCTTTCCCAAGGCCGGCGTGTGGCCTGCCGAGATGCGAGCTCGCGCCCGCGCGCGCAGCCTGAGTGCTGAGATGCATAGCGGGTTTTCAAACCTGCGCAGCCACTGCCCGATGAACATCGAAGCGCAATTCCCCGAGATCGGCGCGCGCTTGATGGCCGAGCAAGCCGGCGTGCGCGCCGACCTCGCTCGCATCGACGCGATGTGGTGCGACGCGCTCAAAGCCAGCGGCGGGCCCATGCTTTTTGGCGCCTTCGGTGCCGTCGACGCGTTCTACGCACCGGTATGCATGCGCATCCGCAACTTCGCCTTACCGGTCTCGGCGCCGGCGCAGGCTTACGTGGAGCGCATCACCGCGCTGACCGGCGTGCAGGCTTGGATCAGCGACGCGCTGGCCGAGCATGAGTTCGTGGCCGAAGACGAGCCCTACCGCACGTCGCGCTAACACTAGAACAAGCGACCAGCGCGCCATCGCCATGCAGATCTACGAGGTGGGCGGCGCGGTGCGCGATGCGCTGCTGGGCCTGCCGGCCAGCGACCGCGACTGGGTCGCCGTGGGCGCCACGCCTGAAGAGCTGGTGGCCTTGGGTTACCGCCCGGTAGGCCGCGATTTCCCCGTCTTCCTGCATCCAAAAACACACGAAGAAGTGGCCCTGGCGCGCACCGAGCGCAAGACCGCGCCCGGCTACCACGGCTTCACGTTCCACGCCGACGCGAAGGTCACGCTTGAGGAGGACCTGGCGCGACGCGACCTCACCATCAATGCCATGGCGCGTGCTGAAGACGGCGCGCTCATCGACCCTTTTGGGGGCGCGTTGGACCTGCAAGCCGGTGTGCTGCGCCACGTCTCACCGGCCTTCGCGGAAGACCCTGTGCGACTGCTGCGCGTGGCGCGTTTCGCGGCGCGCTTTGCGAGCTTCACGGTCGCGTCTGAGACGATGGCGCTGCTGCGCGCGCTGGTGGCCAGCGGTGAGGTCGACGCGCTGATAAGCGAGCGTGTCTGGCAAGAGCTTTCACGCGGACTGATGGAAGCTCGGCCCAGCCGCATGTGGCAGCTGCTGCGCGAGTGCGGTGCGCTGACGCGGCTGCTGCCCGAACTGCATGACACCATCACGATGTCAGACCAGCGCATGGCCGTGCTCGACCGCTGCGCCGACGCGCAGACCCCGCTCACGGTGCGCTTCGCTTGTCTGGCCTTTCCTGCCAGCGACCCCGCCGCCATGGCCCAACGGCTGCGCGCGCCGCGTGAATGCGAAGCGCTGGCTGCGATGCTCAAACGCGAGGCGCCGGCCCTGCTGCGGCCAGAAGAGATCGATGCCAACGCTGCCGTGCAACTCTTCGACCGCTGCGACGCCTGGCGCCGCCCCGAGCGCCTGCCCGAGCTCATCAATGCGCTGCAATGCGAGCACCCTGAGTGGACCCGCGGCCCGCGCTGGCTGGCGCTGCTGGCAGCCGCGCGCACCGTCGACACCACGGCGGTGGCACAAGCGGCCAGCGCCCATGGCGAAAGCGGCCCCGCCATCGGCCAAGCGATCACGCGCGCCCGCATCCACGCCATCGAGGCGCTACGCCCATGAAGCTCGCCGACGGCATCCGCAAGCACGGCTTTCGCACTTGGTACGAGCGCGAGCTGCTGCAAAGCCACGCGCACATGGCGCTGACCTTCATCTGCGCCATAGGCGTGGTCGCTGCCATGGAAGCGGCGAGCAAGTTCCGCGGCTGGGCCGACCAGCTCATCGACGTGACGGCCGTGCTCATCTGCGCGGGCACGGGCCTGTGGGCGCTGCGCCGCTACCTGTATTTGCTGTCGCACGCCGAGGTGGTGGCGCACCAAGCCACATGCACCGACTGCGGCACCTACGGGCGGCTGGCGCTGGTGCACCCCGAGACACAAAGCGACAGCGTGGATGTGCGCTGCAAGCAGTGCGCGCGGGTTTGGCGGATTGAGGCTTAGCGCTGGCGTGGATACGGCGACTGGCCACAAACTGTCGGTGGGCACAGCCCGCCCAGGCTGAATGACGAGCACGCCGGCCCACTCGGCCTGGTCAAGTGTGGTGCGCCGCTCTGTTCTGTACTTATCGATCGGGCTGCAGCAGTGAGCACCGACGAGACCGGGAGTCTGCTTTCGTGCAGCAGGGTGAGGGACTCTTCACGACCCCAACCTGCAGGCCGGATTGCTCCAAAGCAGCCGGACGGCGAGCCACCGAGTTTCTTGTTTCGCGTCTACGAAACGGCCATTCGTGATCTCACACACCCGGCGAGGAGCGGCTGTCCGCGCTCGCCGCAGTGTCCTGAGGTGCCGGCGGTCAAGACCGCCTTGCGGCTGCCGATAACAAGCTGAGACACTGTCGTCCGCCTGCAACTCTGCCATGGTTGGTTACAAGTACGGCTTCACCGACCGCGAGATCGCCTCCTTCAGTCACGAGCGCGAACTGCGTGCGGAGCGCGCGCCTCCGCCTCCCGCCCCAGGCGACAAGGCATGGGAGCTACTGCGCTCACGATCTAACTTACGCGACGAGACCTTGACGACTCTGGCGATGGCCTGGTGCGTCAGCCTGCCCGCGCAATTGCAGCCGCGCGTGCTTTGCGAGCGGTATCCTCGCATCGTCAATCGCCTCGCCCTGTGTTGGAGCGACCCCGTGTTGACCAATGCGGTCATGCGCGATCTGCTCAACCCCCGTCGCAGCGGAAGGAAGGGTTTCCCCAATGAGGTTCGCTGCGAGTTGGTGCTGTTGGAGGCTGCCGCCTTGGAGCGCGCCTGTCCTGGTTGAGGCATCGCCGGAGGTTGCGGAGTTCGCGGTCGCTGCCACAGCGGCGATGCCTGCTCAGGTTCGGGTCCAGCCAACCAATTCCCTGAACTCGTTGCCCGAATCCTGCCACTCGAGTTGGGCGGCCATACAGCCGACGTTCATCTAGACCGGGTCCGGCCATGAGCAGGCGCACAGGTCCTGGGAAAGCCGCCGTTCGGACTCCGGCCCGTACCGAGGGGGGGCCGCACGGCTGCCGCCCCCAAACCCGCGAAAGGGTCAAAGGGCTCGAAGCGTCAAAGCCTCAACGTGGCCGCCTTCTGCGCGCCACCACTGTCGCGCCCAACGCCAACAGTGCCAGCGCCAGCGTCTGTGGCTCCGGCACAGAGGCGTCCACATCGCCGGGGCGCACAGCCACGGCATACAACCGAATGTCCGTGCCGGCGAGGTTCTGGCTGCCAGAGAGGGTGTCGAAGTACATCGCGAGATCAGGAGCCGGCGCGAACCCCGTACTGGACCAGTAGAGGCCGGACTGCACACCGTCAAATTGGTCCTGAAAACCGGTCAGCAAGAATCCAATGTCGGTCCAGATGGACAGGTATTGATTCGCCGGCCCGGCCAGCCGCTCAACGTCGCCGGTCGGCAGGAACCACCCCGAGAAGTCGGTCTGCGCGACACCTGCCGATTCAGCCAGCGCCTGGG
Source organism: Rubrivivax sp. (assembly GCA_031373055.1). GTDB lineage: Bacteria > Pseudomonadota > Gammaproteobacteria > Burkholderiales > Burkholderiaceae_C > Rubrivivax. The sequence goes on from JANMMH010000190.1 coordinate 4,165, forward strand.
CCGATCCTGCAGCAGCCGTTGCGCTCCAGGGGGCTCGTCCAATGTTCCAGTCATTCAGGATCGTGATGTTGAGTGTCGTGTTGTAGAACATCGCGCATTTGGTCGGCCCCGTTACGGTACAGGTGCTGCTGTGCGTGCCGTCGGCCAGACGCCCATGGAACACCGGCGCGGCTTGTGCCGCGCTCGTCAACGCCACCAGACCCACCGCAGTGGCTAAGGTTCTCAAATGGCGCTGTTTGCATTGAGTAGTGATCGCGCTCAAGCGCCGACGGCCATGGCCAATAGCCGATCGGGTTTGAGGCCGCCCTTAGAGTTGGCGTCCAGCGCCCTGAACCAGCCGGTGTAGTTGGCCAGGTAGGAGGTGGC
>JANMMH010000648.1:0-7770 GCA_031373055.1 Rubrivivax sp.
CAGCACGTCGTTGGCATGCGCGAAGGCCTGGTCTTGCGTCACGTCGTCGCCCATGACTTCGAGCAGCTTTTCGTTGAGCACGACGATCAGGCTGTCGACGTTGGCTTCGAGCTCGGCCACGCCATGGTCAGCCTGGCTGCCACGGCGCTTGCCTTCAAAGTCGAAGGGCTTGGTCACCACACCCACGGTGAGGATGCCCATCTCTTTGGCCACGCGCGCGATCACCGGTGCCGCGCCGGTGCCGGTGCCGCCGCCCATGCCTGCGGTGATGAAGAGCATGTGCGCGCCGGTGATGGCGGCCTTGATGCGGTCGACCGCGTCTTCGGCCGAACTGCGGCCGACATCGGGTTTGGAGCCTGCTCCCAAACCTGATGTGCCCAACTGCACCAGCGTGGCCGCGTTGCTGCGGTTGAGCGCTTGTGCGTCGGTGTTGGCGCAGATGAACTCCACGCCCTGCACACCTTGGCCAATCATGTGTTCGACGGCGTTGCCGCCGCCACCGCCAACGCCGATGACTTTGATCTGCGTGCCTTGGTCGAATTCTTCGATCATTTCGATGGGCATGTGAGCCTCCTAGCTAGTGAGTTGCAGTTGCCAAACAAGGGTGAGAAAACGAAGCCTCGTGATGGGTCCTGGGCTTCTTCATGGAAATGGAAAGTCGGTCTCGAAACGTGCTTCTAAAAATTGCCTAAAAACCAATCCTTGGCGCGCCCCAGCACGGTCTTCACCGAGCCGGCTTGCAACGCCGCCTTTTGCCCGCGCGCACGCGCAAGCTTTGCCTCTTCAAGCAAACCCATCACCGTGGCCGCACGCGGGCTGGCCACCATGTCCGACAAAGCCGCGCGGTACAGGGGCGTGCCCTTGCGCACCGGCTTCAAGAAGATGTCTTCACCCAGCTCCACCATGCCCGGCATCACCGCCGAGCCGCCGGTGATGACGATGCCGCTGGAGAGCAGCTCTTCATAGCCGCTCTCGCGGATGACCTGCAAGACCAGCGAGTAGATTTCTTCAACACGCGGCTCGATGACGCCGGCCAGCGCCTGGCGTGATAACAGCCGAGGTGTGCGGTCCCCCAGGCCCGGCACTTCCACCTGCTGTGAGGGGTCGGCGAGCAGTTGTTTGGCCACCCCGGACTCAACCTTGATCTCTTCGGCGTCTTTGGTCGGCGTGCGCAAGGCCATGGCGATGTCGCTGGTGATGAGGTCCCCCGCGATAGGGATCACCGCTGTGTGACGCACCGAGCCGTCGGTGTAAATCTGCACGTCGGTGGTGCCGGCGCCGATGTCTACCAGCGCGACACCCAGGCTCTTCTCGTCGTCGGTCAGCACCGCCGCGCTTGACGCACTTGGGTTGAGCACCAGGCGCTCGACTTCCAGCCCGCAGCGGCGCACGCACTTGACGATGTTCTCGGCCGCACTCTGCGCGCCGGTGACGATGTGGACCTTGACTTCGAGCCGGCTGCCGCTCATGCCCACGGGCTCTTTGACTTCATGCCCGTCGATGATGAATTCCTGCGGCTCGACCAACAGCAGCCGCTGGTCACCGGGAATGTTGATGGCCTTGGCCGTCTCTACCACCCGCGCCACGTCCACCGGCGTGACCTCGCGGTTGTCACGCACGATGACCATGCCGGTGCTGTTCTGCCCGCGAATGTGGCTGCCAGTGATGCCGGTGTAGACGCGGTCGATCTTGCAGGCGGCCATCATCTCGGCCTCTTTCAAGGCCTGCTGGATGCTCTGCACGGTGGCGTCGATGTTGACCACCACGCCGCGCTTCAAGCCGTGGGTGGAGGCCACGCCCAGGCCCGCCACACGCAGGCTGCCGTCGGCCAGCACCTCGGCCGCCACGACCATGACCTTGGCCGTGCCAATGTCCAGGCCGAAGACCAGGTCCTTGTATTCCTTGGCCATGTTGATGGGTCCTCAGTTCTTCTTCGGCGCTGCTGCGCCTGTGGTGACACCGTGCAAACGCACCGCATAACCGTCGGTGTGGCGCAGGTCGGCGTATTCAAGCGCCTTGCCGAATTTGGCCTTGACGTCGGCCAGCGTACTGACGAAACGCGCCGTGCGCGCCGCGATCTCGTCGACGCTGCCGCGCCCCAGCTCCAGCGTGGCGCCGCTTTCCAGCACCACGCGCCAAGAGCCACGGCTGGACAGCGTCAGGCTGTCAAGCTCGCCCAGCGCTGCGCTCAAGATGGGCGTTAGCTTGCGATACAACGCCAGCATGGCGGCGGCTGTGCCTTCGGGGCCGCTGAAGATCGGCAGGCCGTCGTCTTCCACGTCACCGAGGTTGGCCTCGAAGACTTCGCCTTGCTGGTTCACGAGACGGTCACCACGGTCGTCGCCCTGCCACAGCGCGGCCGCGCGGTGTTCTTGCAGTTGCACCGCCAGCCGGTCGGGCCAGATGCGCCGCACCACCGCCTGGCGCACCCAGGGCACGGCCTCGAAAGCGGCGCGCGAACGTGGCAAGTCGACGCTGAAGAAGTTGCCCTGCAGGCCCGGCATGGCGTTGGCGCGGATGGTGTTGATGCTGTTGCGCGTGAGCTCACCTTCGAGCTGAATCGAACGGATGGCAAACCAGGGCGTACGCGTCAACCACAGCGCACCAGCCGCCAGCAGTGCTAACAGCGTACCGACGTACACCGCGAAGGCGATCACGTTCATCAAGCGCACGTCTGCCGGCAGCACGAGTGCACCTGCGGGCAGGGTGGTGTGTGCGCTGCGTGCCATCGTGCTCATAGCCGGCTGGGCAGGGCTTCGGGGTGGTCCAGCGTGGCGCTGGCCAGCAGCTGCACACACAGCGCTTCGTAGCTGATGCCCGCGGCGCGCGCCGACATGGGCACCAGCGAATGGCCGGTCATGCCCGGGCTGGTGTTCATCTCCAGCAAGAAGACCTTGCCGTCGCTGGCGCGCTGCATCAAGTCAGCGCGGCCCCAGCCGCGGCAGCCCAGCACGCGGTAGGCGGCCAGGGTCAAGCGCTGCACCTCTTCTTCCACGTCAGCGGCCAAGCCACTGGGGCAGCGGTAGCCGGTGTCTTCAGAGTAGTACTTGTGCTCAAAGTCGTAGTTGCCACCAGGCGCGTCGATACGCACCACCGGCAGCGCACGCGCGCCCTCACCCGTGCCCAGCACGGGGCAGGTGAGCTCGATGCCGTCAATGAACTCTTCGCACAGCACGTCGGCGTCAAAGCGCGTGCACAGCGCCACGGCGTCTTGCATTTGCGAGTAGCCCAGCACCTTGCTGACGCCGTTGCTGGAGCCTTCACGCGGCGGCTTGACGATGAGCGGCAGGCCCAGCTCGTCAGGCACGCGGATGATCTCGCTGCGCGACTGCTGGTGCGGCGCCAGCCAGCGCCAGCGTGGTGTGGGCAAGCCTTCGGCCAGCCACACGCGCTTGGTCATGACCTTGTCCATCGCGATCGCGCTGGCCATCACGCCCGAGCCGGTGTAGGGCACGCGCAAGAGTTCGAGCGCACCCTGCACCGTGCCGTCTTCGCCGTGGCGGCCGTGCAGCGCGATGAAGGCGCGGGCAAAGCCCTCGGCCTTCAGTGCGTACAGGTCGCGCTGGGCGGGGTCGAAGGCGTGCGCGTCGACACCCCGGCTGCGCAGCGCCGCGAGCACGCCCGTGCCCGACATCAGCGAGACCTCGCGCTCAGCGCCTTCGCCGCCCATCAACACGGCCGTTTTACCTAGGGCGTGCACGTCGATGTTCATGGCAGGCCCCCACAGCGCTCGCGCAGCAGTGCGGGCATGGCGCCGATGGAGCCCGCGCCCATGCTCAGCACCACGTCACCATCACGCACCTGCGCGGCGACGGCCTCGGCCAGCGCGGGCAGCGATACGGCCAGCTGCACCTGGCGCGTCGTCGTGGCGTTAGCCAGTGCGTCGGCGAGCGCGGCAGCGTCGGCGCCAGCAATCGGCGTTTCCCCTGCCGCGTACACGGGGGCCAGCAGCAGCACGTCAACCCTTTGCAACACGTCGACAAAGGCGGCGAAGCAGTCGCGGGTGCGCGTATAGCGGTGCGGCTGGAAGGCCAGCACGATACGCCGGCCTGGGAAAGCGCCGCGTGCCGCGTCGAGCACGGCGGCCAGTTCCACCGGGTGGTGGCCGTAGTCGTCGATCAAGGTGAAGTAGCCGCCGCTGGCAGCGTTGAGCTCGCCGCAGCGCTGGAAGCGCCGGCCCACGCCGCCGAAGTTGGCTAGCGCGCGCGCGGTGGCTTCGGCGGGCAGCTCCAGCTCGTCGGCCACGGCGATGGCTGCCAGTGCATTTCGAACGTTATGCACGCCCGCCAAGTTCAGCGTGATGGGCAGGTCAGGCAGCTGCGCGCCGCGCTGCGCCGTGAAGCGCATCTGGCCGCCGGGCAAGGCAAGGACGTCCACGGCGCGCCAGGCGACATCTTCGCCCAGGCCGTAGCTCAACACCGGGCGCTGCAAGTGGGGGGCGACGCGGCGCACGCCGGCGTCATCCGCGCAGACGATGGCTGCGCCGTAGAACGGCAGGCGGTGCAGGAAGTCGATGAACGCGGCATCCAAGCGCGCCATGTCGTGGCCGTAGGTGGCCATGTGGTCGGCGTCGATGTTCGTCACCACCGACAGCACGGGTGCGAGGTGCAGGAACGAGGCGTCGCTCTCATCGGCCTCGACGACGATGAAATCGCCCAACCCGAGACGCGAATGGGCACCCGCACTTTGCAGCTTGCCGCCGATCACGAAACTGGGGTCGACACCGGCCTCCATCAGCACGCTGGCCACGAGAGACGTCGTCGTCGTCTTGCCGTGCGTGCCGGCGATGGCGATGCCACGCTTGACGCGCAGCAGCTCCGAGAGCATCAAGGCACGTGGCACGACGGGAATGCCGCGTGCCCGGGCGGCGGCGAGCTCGGGGTTGTCTTGCTGGATCGCGGTCGAGCTGACCACCGCGTCGGCACCCACCACATGGGTTGCGGCATGCCCGAGTTGCACTGCCACGCCTAAGCTTTGCAAACGCTGGGTCGTGTCACTGGTGGCGGCGTCGGACCCAGAGATGGTGTAACCCAAGCCATGCAGGATTTCCGCGATGCCGCACATGCCTGAGCCGCCTATGCCGACGAAGTGGATGTGTTTGAGCGCGTGCTTCATGGCGCCAGCGCCTCGATCTGATCGGCCACGCGCGCGGCGGCATGGGGCCGCGCCAGGGCACGGGCTTGGGTCGCCATGGCCAGCAGAGCGGTGCGGTCGAGTCCCATCAGCAACTTGGCCAGTGCTTCGGCCGTTAGCTCAGCCTGCGGCACATGCAGCGCCGCGCCATGGCTGGCCATGAAGGCGGCGTTGTCGCGCTGGTGTGCTGTGGTGCTGATGACCAGCGGCACCAGGATCGCCGGCACACCGGCGGCACACAGCTCGCTCACCGTGATGGCGCCGGCGCGACAGATCATCAGGTCGCACTCGGCCAGCAACAGCGGCATGTCGTCGATGAAGGGCCGCACGTCGACCTTGACGCCCGCCGCCGCGTAGGCTGCCAGCACGGTGGCCGCGTGGGCTTCGCCGCTTTGGTGCACGACGCCCGGGCGCTGCGCGGCCGGTAGCAAGGCCAGCGCTTGCGGCAAGACCTCGTTGAGCACTTGGGCACCCAAACTACCACCCACCACCAGCAAGCGCAGCGCGCCGCTGCGTGAGGTATAACGCTCAAGCGGTGGGGCGATGTTTTCAACCTCCACACGCACCGGGTTGCCGGTGACGACGCCGTGTTTGGCGCGCGCCGACGCGTCGCCTTCAAACCCAAAGCACACACGGTCGGCCACCGGCAGCAGCGCTTTGTTGCTCAAGAGCAGCGCAGCGTCGGCGTTGACGAGCACGAGCGGGCGCGACAACAGCGAGGCCATCAAGCCACCGGGAAAACACACGTAGCCGCCCATGCCCAGCACCGCGCGCGCGCTGCGCCGGCGCAGGATGTGCAGGCAGTCCCAAAACGCTTTCAGCAAACGCATGCCACCGGTGAGGCTGTGCACGAGGCCTTTGCCACGCAAGCCGCTGAAGCCGATGCGGTCCATCGGTATGCCGCTTTCAGCCTCGGGAGGGACGAGCTTGTTTTCCATGCCGTGCGTGGTGCCGAGCCAGCTCACGCTCCAGCCGCGGCGCTGCATTTCGCGCGCCACGGCCAAGCCCGGCATGACGTGACCCCCGGTGCCTGCGGCCATGATCACGAGGTGATTCAAGCGCGGCCTCCGCGCATGAGCGTTCTGTTTTCGATATCCACCCTTACGACCAAAGCCAGCGCCACCAGATTCATCAGAATCGCCGAGCCGCCATAGCTCATCAGCGGCAGCGTCAAGCCCTTGGTCGGCAACACACCCAGGTTCACGCCCATGTTGATGAAGGCTTGCGCGCCGATCCAGATGCCTATGCCCTGGGTCATCAAGCCGGCGAACACGCGGTCCAGCGCCACGGCCTGGCGGCCGATGACGAAGATGCGCCGCGTCAACCAGAAGAAGAGCACGATGACCGTGGCCACACCGATGAAGCCAAGTTCTTCGCCGATCACGGCGAGCAAGAAGTCGGTGTGCGCTTCGGGCAGGTAGTGCAGTTTTTCAACACTCGCACCCAGGCCCTGGCCGAAGATTTCGCCACGGCCAAAGGCGATCAAGGAGTGCGTCAACTGATAGGCCTTGCCCTGCGCGTACTTGGCATTCCAGGGGTCGAGGTAGGCAAAGATGCGCTCGCGACGCAGGTCATCGAAGGCGATGATGACGGCGAAGGTGGCGACCAACAGCGAGGCGATCAACACGAACATGCGCCCGTTCACCCCGCCCAGGAAGAGGATGCCCATGGCGATGGTGGCGATGACGATGAAAGCGCCCATGTCGGGCTGGCGCAGCAAGAGTGCAGCCACCACCGTGAGCGACACCGCCATCGGCCACACGGCGCGCATGAAGTGCTCTTTGACATCCATCTTGCGCACCATGTAGCTGGCGGCGTACATGGCGATGGCGAGCTTGGCCAGCTCCGAGGGCTGGAAGTTCATCACGCCCAGCGGAATCCAGCGCCGCGAGAAGTTCACCACCTTGCCCACAAAGGGCAAGAGCACGATGACCAACAAAGCAAGTGCGATGACAAAGATCAACGGTGCGGTCTTTTCCCAGAAGTTGATGGGCACCTGCACCACCGCCAGCGCGGTGACCAGCGCGATCGCCAACGACATGGCGTGGCGCTGCAAGAAGTAGCCCTGCGCGTAGTTGGCGAACTTGGGGTTGTCGGGCAAGGCCACCGAGGCCGAAAAGACCATCACCAGACCGAAAGCCAGCAGCGCCACGACCACCGCCACCATGGTTTGGTCGAAGGCCACCACGCGCGACGGGCGGTCGGCGTACAGGTCGATGCGGTCGCGCACGGGCAGCGGGCCGACCTGCTCGCGCCGCGCGATCAGGCGCTCGCGCCATGCGTCCAGGCCCAGGGCGCTGGCCAGACTCATGCCACCACCTCGCCACGCTCAAGCGCGAGCGCATGCACCACGTCGACAAAAACTTCAGCGCGGTGGGCGTAGTTGCGAAACATGTCCAGGCTGGCGCAGGCCGGGCTGAGCAGCACGGCGTCACCGCTGTGCGCCAGCGTGAAGCACCACGCCACGGCAGCTTCGAGCGTGGCGTGGGTGGCGTGGACCACACCGGCCTGAGCGGCCACGCTGGCCAGCGTGGCAGCGTCGCGGCCGATCAAGGCCGCAGCGCGTGCATAACGCTGCAAAGGAGCGCACAGCGGCGTGAAGTCCTGGCCTTTGCCATCGCCGCCCAGGATGACGAT
>JANMMH010000650.1:0-2158 GCA_031373055.1 Rubrivivax sp.
GGACGCCGACGGCAACTTCGTCGCACTTACGAACTTCATCAGCTACGCCAAAACCCCGGCCTTGCTCGATTCGCTGTGGAACAGCGTCTGGGTTTCGGCATTGGTGACGCTGCTGGCCGTGCCCGCCGCCTTCACCTTCGCCTACGCACTCACGCGCAGCCGCATGCGGGGTAAGACGGTGCTGCGTGGCATCACGCTCATTCCGCTGTTAGCACCTTCGCTCTTGTCGGCCATCTCGCTGATCTACTGGTTCGGCAACCAGGGCGCGCTCAAGACCTGGCTCACGGCGCTGGGCATCGAGCAGATTTACGGCGCGCCGGGCATCGTCATGGCCGAGCTCTTTGCCGTCTTCCCGCACGCGCTGATGATCTTGGTCACGGCGCTGACCGCCGCCGACGCGCGGCTGTATGAGGCCGCCGACGCCATGGGCACCACGGCCGCGCGCAAGTTTTTCACCATCACGCTGCCCGGCGCGAAGTACGGGCTGATCAGCGCCAGCCTGGTGGTCTTCACCCTCGTCATCACCGACTTCGGCATTCCCAAGGTCATCGGCGGCAACTTCAACGTGCTGGCCACCGACGTCTTCAAGCTCGTCATCGGCCAGCAAGACTTCCAGCGTGGCGCGGTGGTGGCCATGCTCTTGCTATTGCCGGCCGTGCTGACCTTCGCGGTCGACCACCTCGTTGGCCGCAAACAAACTGCCATGCTCAGCGCGCGCGCCGTGCCCTACCGGCCCAAAGCCGCGCCACGCTTTGATGCACTGATGACGGCCTACTGCGTGCTCGTGGCCGCCCTCATGTTGGCCATGCTGGGCATGGCACTTTTTGCATCCTTCGCCAGCTTCTGGCCCTACGACTTGAAGCCCAGCCTGCGCCACTACACACTGGGCTTGATGGACGCCGAAGTCGGCGAAGGCTTCGTCAACAGCCTGCGCATGGCCGCCGGCACAGCCTTCTTCGGCACCGCGCTGGTCTTCGTCGGCGCCTACCTGCTGGAGAAAACTCAGCGCGCACCGCTGCTGCGCGGCGGCGTGCGTTTGCTGGCCATGCTGCCGATGGCGGTACCCGGCCTCGTGCTCGGCCTGGGCTACATCTTCTTCTTCAACGAGCCCGGCAACCCGCTGAACTTTCTGTACCACTCGATGACGCTGCTGACGCTGTGCAGCATCGTTCACTTCTACACCACGGGTCACCTCACGGCCGTGACGGCGTTGAAGGCACTGGACCCCGAATTCGAAGCCGTCTCGGCGTCACTCAAGGTGCCGTTCTACAAGACCTTCTGGCGCGTCACGCTACCGATTTGCACACCGGCCTTGATCGACATCGCACGCTACTTTTTCGTCAACGCGATGACCACGATCTCGGCCGTGGTGTTCTTGTACTCGCCACAAACCAAGGTCGCGTCGATCGCCATCTTGAATCTTGACGAAGCCGGCGAGATGGGCGCAGCCGCCGCCTGCGCCGTCTTGATCGCCGCCGCGTCGAGCGTGGCCACACTGCTCTTCTGGTCGCTCGCGCGTGTCGTCGAGCGGCGCACCCAAGCCTGGAAAGACTGACATGGACCGAGACCGCATCCTCCTGACCCCGGGCCCGCTAACGACCACGCTACGCACCAAGCTGGCGATGCTGAAAGACTGGGGCAGCTGGGACAGCGACTTCATCAGCATCACCGCCAGCCTGCGCCAGCGCTTGCTCGACATCGTGCATGGCCACGACACGCATGTGGTGGTGCCCTTGCAAGGCAGCGGTACCTTCAGTGTGGAAGCGGCGGTGGCCACCGTCGTGCCACGCGACGGCCACGTCCTGGTGCTGGACAACGGCGCCTATTGCAAGCGCGCCGCCAAGCTCACCGAGATGATGGGGCGGCGCGCCAGCGTGATGGCCTTCAATGAAGACGAGCCGGTGTCGGCCGCCGCACTCGACGCGCGGCTCAAGGCCGTCAGCAGCATCACACACGTGGTGCTCATCCACTGCGAAACCGGCACGGGTGTTGAGAACCCACTGGCCGAGGTAGCTGCAGTGTGTGAGCGCCACGGCAAAGGCTTGATCGTCGACGCCATGTCGAGCTTTGCCGCGCTGCCGATCGACGCCCGCACGGTGCGCTTTGACGCGCTGGTGGCTGCCAGCGGCAAGTGCCTGGAAGGTGTGCCGGGCATGGG
>JANMMH010000193.1:0-1543 GCA_031373055.1 Rubrivivax sp.
CGCGTAGCTTGGGCGTTAGCCGCATCAAGCGTGGGCTCCAGGTTCAGCAGCAATAGAGCCTTCATAGGCTGCGTGAGTATCTGGCCGGCGTTCAAACCGCCTTGCCCTGGCATGGCGTTGACCAGCTGCGCGCCCACCGTGTTGGCAGCTTCGCCGAGATAGCCGCAGGTCGCACCCGTGTGCTCGGCGATCCACCTTGCGAGTGACAGCAGTTGCGTCGCTTGCGGATGCTGTGCTGTCGCGTTGCCCAGCAGCACGGCGCGGCGGTCGCCTGTGAGCATCGACGCGGCAATGACCTGAGCTTGTTCGCCCGGCTGCACCGCCACGGGCGCGTCAATGCCTTGCGTCGCAGCAATTCCCGCAGCAATTTCAGCCAGCGAGTTCAACCAAGCTGAGGGTGCCGCCGTCATCTGCGTGCCCATGGGCATCAGCCAGTCGTCGTGGAGCGCGTGCAGGCTGTGCACCTTGGCGCCGCGCCGCGCGGCATGGCGCAGGCGCAGGGCAAACAGCGGGTGGTCTTTGCGCAAGAACGAGCCGATGATGAGCGCGCGGTTGAGCTGCGACAGCGACGCGATCGAGGTGCCCAGCCAACGCGCCTGACCCACGTCAGCGACGTTGCTGAAGTCAGCGTGCCGTGTGCGATGGTCAATGTTCTCGCTGCCCAGGCCGCGCACGAGCTTGGCCAGCAAATGCAGTTCTTCAGCGGTCGAATGCGCACTGCCCAAGCCGCCAATCGCTGCCGCGCCGAATTCGCCTTTGATGCGCTTCAAGCCGTCGGCCACAAAGCTGAGCGCCGTGTTCCAGTCCACCGTGACCCATTGGCCGCCTTGCTTGATCATCGGTTGCGTCAAACGCGCATCGCTGTTCACGGCTTCGTAGGAGAAGCGGTCGCGGTCGGCAATCCAGCATTCGTTGACGTCTTCATTTTCCAGCGGCACGACGCGCATGACACGCTGGCCTTTGATCTGCACCACCAGGTTGGCGCCGGTGCTGTCGTGCGGGCTTACGCTCTTGCGGCGAGACAGCTCCCAGGTGCGCGCGCTGTAGCGAAACGGCTTGCTGGTGAGCGCGCCCACCGGGCAGATGTCGATCATGTTGCCCGAGACTTCGCTGTCGACCGTGCGGCCTACAAATGTGGTGATCTCGGAATGCTCACCGCGATGGCGCATGCCGAGTTCCATCACACCGGCGACTTCCTGGCCGAAGCGCACGCAGCGCGTGCAATGGATGCAGCGGCTCATTTCCTGCATCGAAATCAAGGGGCCGATGTCTTTGTGGAAGACGACGCGTTTTTCTTCTTGATATCGCGAAGCTGAGGCGCCGTAGCCCACGGCCAAGTCTTGCAACTGGCATTCGCCGCCCTGGTCGCAAATGGGGCAATCGAGCGGGTGGTTGATGAGCAAGAACTCCATCACCGACTGCTGCGCCTTGATAGCTTTCTCGCTCTTCGTGCGCACCACCATGCCTTGCGTCACCGGCGTGGCGCAGGCCGGCATAGGCTTGGGGGCTTTCTCGACGTCGACCAGGCACATGCGGCAATTGG
>JANMMH010000680.1:0-6851 GCA_031373055.1 Rubrivivax sp.
GCCAGTTCGCCGTCTTGCAGCGGCACGGAACCCAGTCCGACGAAACGATCCGGCGTGTCGGCCACCAGCTTGGCAATGCCCTCGTTGACTTCGCGCGCGAGTTCGGCGCCGTAGCCGGCTTCGGTGAAATAGAAGAAGTGATACGGCGCCGGGCACACCGCCTGGATGTCGATGCCCATGGTGTCCATGTCGCGCAGCCGCTCGGTCACACCGGTGAGCTTGGGCGCGCGGGTGGCCATCTGCTTGACGTTGGTCTGGCGTGTCAGCTCGTTGGCGAAGGTCACCGTGGCGTCGTACTGGCCGGCGTTGAGGTGCGCGGTCTTGGCGTTCACCGTGGGGTTGAGGTAGTGGCAGTGCAGGTCGATGACCTTGCTGCTGCCCTTGCGTGTCTTCACCACTGTGCGAGTGGTAGAGGCCGCAGCTTTGCGGCCGGCCACCGTGGCGGCCAGCGCGCGCAAACCATGGCGGTGGGTCGGGTCGGCGCAACCAGGGGTGCAGGTGTACAGCATGTGGGGGTCTCGTGGTTGGGCTTGTTTATCCTATGATAACCAGCAGCTTCCTCAGGAGACCCGCATGAAGATCGGCTTGGCCGGCACCGGCAAGATGGGCGCGGCAATGGCGCGGCGGCTGCTGGCCAGCGGCCAGACCGTCGTGGTGTGGAACCGCAACGCCGCGCGCGCGCAGCCCTTGCTCGATGCCGGCGCCAGCTGGGCCGCCAGCCCGCGCGCGCTGGCGCAGGCTTGCGACACCATCATCACCATGCTCACCGATGAGGCCGCCATCGACGCCGTGTACGGCGGGGCCGACGGCCTGCTAACAGCCGACGTAGCGGGCAGACTCTTCATCGACATGAGCACCGTGCAGCCGGCCAAGCCGCAAGCCCTGGGCGCGCAGGTGGAGCATGCCGGCGCACGTTTTCTGGAATGCCCCGTGGGCGGCAGCGTGGGCCCGGCGGCGGAAGGCAAGCTACTGGGTTTTGTCGGTGGGCATGCGTACGACCTGGCGCGGGCGCGCGAACTGCTGGGCCTCTTGTGCCGGCGCGTCGAACACGTCGGCGCCCTGGGTGCCGGTGCCACCATGAAGCTGGCCATCAACTTGCCGCTGATGGTGTATTGGCAAACGCTGTCGGAAGCCCTGTCGCTCTTGCAGCCGCTGGGCCTGGATCCAGCGCGTGTGATCGACATCCTGGCCGACACCTCGGGCGGCCCCAACATGCTCAAGGCCCGCGGCCCGATGATCGCCAAGGCCCTGGCCGGCAATGCCGATGGCGCGGTCAGCGTGGACCTGGCGACGATGAGCAAGGACCTGCGCGCCATGTTGGCCCAAGGGGCGCTTGGCAACGTGCGACTGCCCTTGACGGCGCTGACCTTGCAAAGCCTGGAGCAGGCTTCAGCGCAGGGCTTGGCGGCGGCGGATTGCACGCAGTTGCCGGTGTGGTGGTTGAAGCAGGGCGGGCGGGTTTGAGCGCAGCCGGCGGGTTGTTCGCATTGGACTGAACGGGTGCAGTCGGCACGTCCGGGTCGGCAAGTTCAGGTCTACGACCGCTATGCTGAAGCGCTTAACTCAAGGAGCACAACCATGGATCTCGACAGCAAAGGCCTTGCCACCCGCCGCGCCGTGCTCGGTGACGCCTATGTCGACGGCGCGCTTGGCAAGACGACGCCGTTCACTGCGCCGCTGCAAGAGCTCGTCACGCGCCATGCCTGGGGCAACACCTGGCAACGCACGGGCATCGATCTGCGTACGCGCAGCATCGTCACCGTGTCGATGCTCGTGGCGCTGGGCCGCATGCACGAGTTGAAGATCCACGTGCGCGGCGCGCTGAACAACGGCGTGACGAAGGAAGAGCTGCAAGAGATCTTCCTGCATGCCAGCGTGTACTGTGGCTTCCCAGCGGCGGTGGACGCCTTTCGCAACGCAGCCGAGGTCATCGACGCGGCGGGAGACTGAGGTCGACAGGTCAATGGGAGTCGAAGCGAGCACCGGGTGATGACTTGGGGCCACTGCCTGCCGTTCGATGTTGCCGACTGAAGGTCGGGACTGGGTGCTGTCGTTCCGATTTCGAAGGCCAATGACGGCGGCAACCGATACCTGCCGCTCAGTGGTCAGCGCGGCAGTAGGCTGCTTTGGCAGGAACCCGTCCTTCATCCACAGCGTTGGTGATGAGGGTCCTGGCCGGCATCAGGATCGCCAGCCAATGACCGGTCCCTTGTTCTGCGAACTGGCGCTGTCGGAGAGCGCTTATTTGCCCCGCGGCCAGGCCTGCTGCTGGGAGGCCATCATGGGATCCAATGCCAACGTTGCTCATCGCGGGCCGTGGAACAAGGGCAAGAACGTCGGTCAGAAGGCACCGTTCAAGCTCAAGGACATCTGGGCGCTTCGCGTTCGCCTGCAGATGGAAAGCCGGGTACGCGAGCTCGCCACATCTGGGTACGAGGCAATACGCTCGCATCCTCGAAGGCTGGGTTGATGAGCTCGGTCTCGATCCCGCCGACTACGGCACGCACTCGATGCGTCGCACCAAGTCCACGTTGATCTACCGGCGCACGAAGAACCTACGGGCGGTGCAGTTACTGCTCGGCCACTCCAAACTTGAGTCGACCGTGCGGTATCTCGGCATCGAGGTCGACGACGCCTTGGAAATCGCCGAACAGATCGAAATCTGATCGAAGCGCACTGCACACTGCCCGGCCATCGAGATGCTGGCCGGGCAGCTTCTCCTGGTGCGCGCCCGGCCCGAGCGGCAGCTTCCTGGTGCAGCCCGGCACTGGAACACCCGGCCAGTCCCAGACTCTGGCAAAAGGCCGCTATGGGAAAGTCCAATCAACAGCGCATCACACCTGGCTCAGGATTCATCTTCGAGAGGCCGTTGCGTATGGCGCGGGACTCCAGAACTGGCCCGCGATGACGGCACCATGCCCCGTCACCCTGGCGAAATCATCCTCTCGGGACGCACGATCTCGTCAAACTCAGCCTCGCTCACATAGCCGCCGCCGACGGCTTCGTGGCGCAGCGTGGTCCCATGCTCGTGCGCCGTCTTGGCGATCAAGGCGCAGGTGTCGTAGCCCAGCCTGGCCGTCAACGCTGTGACCAGCATCAGTGAGTGGTCGACGCCGCGTTGAATATTGTCTTTGCGCGGCTCGATGCCCACGACGCAGCGGTCCGTGAAGCTGAGCACCGCGTCCGTCACCAGCCGCACCGACTGCAGGAAGTTGTAGGCCATCACCGGGTTGTAGACATTCAGCTCGAAGTGACCCTGCGATCCGGCAAAGCTCAGGGCAGCATGGTTGCCGAACACCTGCACGCAGACCTGGGTCAGCGCCTCGCATTGCGTCGGATTGACCTTGCCGGGCATGATCGACGAGCCCGGCTCGTTCTCAGGCAGCGCCAGTTCGCCCAGGCCCGAACGTGGGCCGGAGCCGAGGAATCGGACGTCGTTGGCGATCTTGAACAGCGACGCGGCAACGGTGTTGATGGCACCGTGGCTGAACACCATGGCGTCGTGGGCAGCCAGAGCCTCGAACTTGTTGGGGGCGGTGGTGAAGGGCAGGCCGGTGATGGCGGCGATGCGTTCGGCAACTTTCTCGGCGAATCCGATGGGCGCGTTCAGCCCGGTACCGACCGCGGTGCCACCTTGGGCCAGCTCCATCAACTTCGGCAGGGTCTGGCAGATACGGTCGATGCCATTGGCCACCTGCTGGGCATAGCCGCTGAACTCCTGACCGAGCGTCAGCGGCGTGGCGTCCTGGGTGTGGGTGCGGCCGATCTTGATGATGTGCGCCCAGGCCTGCGCCTTGGCGTTCAACGCCGCATGCAGATGCTTCAATGCGGGCAGCAGTTCGCCCACAACTTGTTCGGCGCACGCGATGTACATGGCTGTGGGATAGGTGTCGTTGGACGACTGGCTCATGTTGACGTGGTCGTTGGGGTGCACCGGCGTCTTCGAGCCCATCTGACCGCCGAGCAATTCGATCGCGCGGTTGGCGATGACCTCGTTCGCATTCATGTTCGATTGCGTGCCCGACCCGGTCTGCCAGACCACCAGCGGGAAGTGCTCGTTCAATCGCCCTTCGATCACTTCATCGGCGGCAGCGATGATGGCGCCGGCCCGCTGGGCGTCGAGCCGACCCAGTGCGCAGTTGGTCTCGGCGGCAGCCCGTTTGACGATGCCGAGCGCACGCACGATCGACAGTGGCTGCTTTTCCCAGCCGATCCGGAAATTCTGAAGCGAGCGTTGGGCCTGTGCACCCCAGTACCGGTCAGCGGCGATGTCGATGGTGCCCAAAGCGTCAGATTCGGTGCGAACGGTGCTCAATCCGGGCTCCTGGTCGAATAGGCGTGGCACAGGGGTCCTGGCCCTGACGAAGTATCGGACAGCCGCGACAGGCGCAGGGTGCGCTAACCCACAGACCCGCTGGATGCGGGTGGCGATGATCGAGGGCCAAAGTCCTTGACCAAGGAAAAGTGATGCCTCAGAAATCCTGGAGCGCCAAGCGCGAGCGCCAGTACGTGCACATCAAGGACAGCCTGCTCGCACGGGGTGAGCCCCAATCCCTGGCGGAAGAGATCGCTGCGCAAACCGTCAACAAGGACCGGGCGCAACACGGTGAATCGGTGCAGGCCAGCGCGGCGTCTCTCAACGACATGTCGGCCAGCCGACGCGGCGGTCTGCGCTCGCACCAAGGGCCGGGCGGTCGAACGCTGTTCCAGCTTCGCAGTGAAGCCCGCCAGCGCGGCGTGAAGGGGCGCGCGATGATGAACAAGGCACAGCTCGAAGCGGCCCTGATCCGATGAGCGCGCCGATCCCCACCCCGCCGATCGCGCCTGTCTCAGCAAGCGTGACGCCCGAGAGCCCGCCGGTGGCGGCCGCAGAGGCGCGCGCTGTGGCGCCGGCACGGGTCAGCAGCATCGAAGCCGTCGCGCGTTCACGTTTGCAGACGGTCGGCGCGCAGTCGCAGCTGGTCGAAGTGGCGGCCCTTTTGTCGAGCGCGCAGATCAGTGTCGTGGTGGTGTGCAAAGCCGACGGTGCACCCGTGGGCATCATCACGGAAACAGTTCTCGTCAGGCGCCTGGGCTTGGCCCACGCCGACATCTTCACCACCGTTGCAGCCGATGTGATGACGAGCGACATCACCGTCTGCACGCTCGACGAAGTCTTGTCCGACGTACTGGCCATGATGCACACCCGCGGTCTGATTCACGTGCTTCTCGTCGATGCCGACAACAAGGCGCTGGGCGTGATCAATGCTCGCGACGGTCTGCGCGCACTTCTGGCCGCGGGCAACTACGAAGAGGAGCTGCTGCGCAACTACGTCATGGGCATCGGCTATCAATGAGGGCGCGCCGGTGACTGTCGCCAGCGCCGACTCCGCTGTCGCCATGGCAGGTCCCGACGCAGACGTTGCGACCAAGCCCATCGTTCTGGTCACGGGTGCCGCCGGCAACCTGGGCCGTTCGGTAGCTGGGGCTCTGGCAGGCAACTACCAGATCGTTGGCCTCGATCGGAAGGTTAAGGACGGGGCGCAAGACCTCGGGTTTCCGATTCTCGAAGTCGACTTCAGCGTCGATGCGTCGGTGGCGCTGGCGCTGCGAAGCTTTCGCGACCGATACGGCCCGCGCATCGCCAGCGTCGTGCATCTGGCCGCCTATTTCGACTTCACGGGTGAAGACCACCCGAAGTACGAGTCTGTCAACGTCGAAGGCACGCGGCGCTTGCTGCGTGCGTTGCAGAGTTTCGAGGTGGGGCAGTTCGTGTACGCGAGCACCATGCTCGTCCACGCGCCTTGCCGCCCCGGCGAGCGCATCGACGAAACGCAGGCCATCGCGCCCGGCTGGGCTTACCCCAAATCGAAAGCCGCCGCCGAAGCGGTGGTGCGCGCGGACCGCGGCCACATTCCGGCCGTGATGCTGCGCCTGGCGGGCGTGTATGACCAGAAGACGATGGTGCCCACCCTGGCGCAGCAGATGGCCCGCGTCTACGAGCGCGACCTGCAAAGCCACCTGTATGCCGGCAGCACCCTGGTGGGTCAGTCGGCCCTGCACCGCGACGACATGCTCGACGCATTGCGTCGCACCGTCGACCGCCGTGGCGTGCTGCCGCCCGACACCGAGGTGCTGATCGGCGAGGCCGATGCGCTGGGTTACGAGGCGCTGCAGGATGCCCTTGGCCAGCTGTTCCATGGCCAGGCGCAGTGGACCACGCTGCGTGTGCCCAAGCCGCTGGCGGCGGTGGGTGCGTGGGTGCAAGGGCAACTGGAGCCGCTGGTGCCCGACGCCATCGACGGCGGTGAAATGCCGTTCATCCGCCCGTTCATGGTGGCCATGGCCGATGACCACTACGCGCTGGACATCGGGCGCGCGCGCCGTCTGCTGGACTGGGAGCCCAGGCATCGCCTGCGTGACGAGCTGCCGCACATGGTGGCAGCGCTGAAGGCCGACCCGACAGCCTGGTACGCCGCCAACGGCATTACGCCGCCGGGCTGGGTCAGCCAGGCGGCCGGTGTTGACGAGGCTTCACGTGCCAGCCAGCCTGCAGGTGCGGCTGCCGACATCGCTGCAAGCACCGGCGCAACAAGACCTGCGCACACACTCACCCTGGTGCCTGCGCAACCGGCGCCCGAAGCCGCTGGCCCGTCGCCTAGCGGCCAGAACGCCGACACCCTGCGCACAGACCACGACGCGCGCCGCAAGGCCGAACACGGTGCCTGGCGATGGGCGCACATGGTCAACATCGGCCTGGGCAGCTGGTTGCTGACGCAGCCTGTGTTGGTCGGTGTTCAGGAACCCGGGCTGCGTGTCAGCGAGGTGATCCTGGGCCTGATGTTGATGGTCGCCGCCGGCCTCGCGCTGTC
>JANMMH010000685.1:0-3847 GCA_031373055.1 Rubrivivax sp.
CGCCAGGTAGTCGTTGCCGTCGATGCCCGGGAACTGCATGGCCGTGAAGCTCACGCCGCTGGCGCGCTCGGGATCGGCCGCCAGCGCCGCGTGCAAGAGCGTCGACTCGCCCGTGAGCGCGGGAGCCCACACGTGCATGCCTGCGCGCAGGCCTTCAAGCAGTCTCTTCATGGTCGCGTTCTACCATCGCCGCCATGACGCATCACGACATCGCCATCCTGGGCGCCGGTATCGCCGGCGCGTCACTCGCCTACCGGCTTGCGGGCAAACGCAGCGTGGTGCTGCTGGAGCGCGAAGCGCAGCCGGGCATGCACACCACCGGTCGTTCGGCCGCGCTCTTCGAAGAGACCTACGGCCCACCGGCCGCGCGTGCGCTCACGCGGGCCAGCCACGACTTCTATGCGCAGCCGCCAGCGGGTTTTTGCGACGCGCCCTTGCTCACGCCGCGCGGCTTGCTCTACGTTGCGACCCACGAGCAAGGCGCGCTGCTGGCGCAGCTGCGCGACGAGCTGCGCCCGCATTGCCCCGAGCTGGAAGACTGTAGCGCTGAGGCTGCGGTGGCGCGCGTGCCCGTGCTGCGCGCCGAGCGCGTGCTCGCCGCGCTGTGGGAGCCCCGCGCCAGTGACATCGACGTGCACGCGCTGTTGCACGGCTTTCTGCGCGGCGCGCGGCTGGGTGGCGCCGAGCTGCGCTGCAACGCCGGCCTGGTGTCGGCGCGACATGACGGCAGCACCTGGCTCTTGCAGCTGACGGACGGCAGCGCGCTGCGTGCCGACGTGGTGGTCAACGCCGCCGGTGCGTGGGCAGACGAAGTGGCGGCGATGTGCGGCGCCAAGCCCATCGGCATCGTGCCCAAACGCCGCAGTGCCTTCACCTTCGCCGCGCCGCCAGACATGGCCGTGGCGCAATGGCCCTGCGTGATCGGCGCCGACGAGAGCTACTACTTCAAGCCCGATGCCGGGCGCTTGCTGGGTTCACCCGCCAACGCCGACGCCATGCATGCGCATGACGTGATGCCCGAAGAGATCGACATCGCCATGGGCATCCATCAGATTGAAGCGGTCACCACGATGCAGATACGCCGCCCCACCAGCACCTGGGCTGGGCTGCGCTCTTTCGTGGCCGACGGCGAGCTGGTGATCGGGCCCGATGACACCTGCCTGAGCTTCTTTTGGCTGGCTGGGCAGGGCGGCTACGGCATCCAGAGTGCCGCTGCGGCGTCGCAGCTGGCGGCGGCGCTGCTTTGCGGCGATGCGCTGCCGCCGCAGCTGGCCGCGCACGGGGTCGAGGCGCGTGCGATGTCCGTGCAGCGGCTGCGTTAGCAAGCCCGGACTTGAAGGCTACTTGGCTAGCGCGTCAAGGCCGCCCTTGGCCACCACGCCGTCTTGGTCGGACGAGCCACCCGAGACACCCACGGCGCCAATGATCTTCCCGTCCACCGTGATGGGCAGGCCACCTTCCACGGCGTTGGCGCCGCGCAAAGTCAGCACCCGCAGGCCCACGCCGCCTGCAGCCAGCACGTCCTGGAAGACCTTCGTCGGGCGGCGGTACATGGCGGCCGAGACGGCCTTGTCTTGCGCCACGGCGACGCTGGCGGTTTGCGTGTTGTCCATACGGTCGAAGGCGACGAGCTGGCCGGCGGTGTCGACGATGGCCACGGCCATGGGGATGTTCATCTTGCGGGCTTCGGCGATGGCGCCGGCCAGGACTTTGCGAGCCTGCTCAAGATTGACGTTAGCGCCGTATTGCGGCACCTGGGCCAGGGCGGCACCAGTGGCCAGCAGCAGGGTCGTGGTGGCGGCGGCGATGAGTTGTTTGAGCTTCATGGTGATGGCCTTGTGCTTGGGTAAGGGTGAGGGGAGGCGGAGGCAGTTCAATGCGCGCCGCTGTCGGTGTACGCCGGCGCCGGCTGCGTGAAATACGCGTGCAGGATCTGATAGCACATCAGGTAGTTCTTCTGCTGAAAGCTGGCGTGCGAGATGCCGTTCATGACGCTGAACTGTTTGTCGGGGCAGGGCAGCAGCTTGAAGAAACTGATGAGGTCGTCCAGACCCGCGATGCCGTCGAACTGGCCACGCATCAGGAGCGTGGGGCATTGAATCTTGCTGGGGTCGACCACCGGCAGCTTGCTGCACATGTCGATGTAGGTGCCGTTGGGCATGGAGTCGTCCAGCGCCAAGATGGCGTCGGCAAAGGCGTCGACGGTGCGGCGGTCGGCGCAGTCGGGGTGGTCGCGCTCGAAGATCGAATAGACAAAAGCACGGTCGATGGGGCGGCGCTTGGTGGCCATGAATTCGGGCAGCTTCTTGCGCCGCTGCACCAGCGTGGGCGCGCCTTCGCCGGTCCACACAAAAGCGTCGAGCGCCAGGCGGGACACGCGCTCGGGGTGGCGCTGCGCGAAGAGCGCGGCGCGCAAGGCACCCGAGGAAATGCCATAGGTCAGAAAGCTGCGCACGCCGCGTGTGGCGAAGATGTGGTCGGTGGCGGCGGTGAGGTCATCTGCGCCGTTAGCAATGTCGCAGAAGATGTCGCGCTCTTTGCTGCTGCGGCCATAGCCTTCCATGTCGACGCACCAGGTGACGAAGCCGCGCTGGGCGAACCAGTCCATCACGGAAGAGTCAGGGCGGCCGGGCACGCTCAAGTCAAAGGTGGGTGTTGAGGCCATCGACGAGCCGTGCACAAAGAGCACGGCGGGTTTGCCGTCGGGCGAACCGACGAACTTTTCCCAGAGGAACAGGCGCACGTCACCGTCGGCGGTTTTCTTGGTGGTCCAGTGTTCAACACCGGTGACAGGGGGCAGGGAGCTCATCAACGTATCCTTCGTTTGGGTAAACCCGGTTAGCAAATCAATCAACTTTGGCGCCGGTTTGTTTGACGATGAGCGCCCAGCGGTCGCGCTCCTCGCGGAAGAAGGCGTCGAACTCGGCGGGGCTGGAGCCCACGGCTTCCATGCCGGTCTCGGCGAAGTACTGCTTGACCTCGGGCGCGGCCAGCGACGCCACCAGTTCACGTTGCAGCCGCTCAATGATGGCGGGCGGCGTGCCGCGTGGTGCCAGCAGGCCCATCCACACGTAGGCCGAATAGCCGCTCACGCCGGCCTCGGCCAGCGTGGGCACGTCAGGCAACTGCGCGGCGCGGCGGTGCCCGGTGGTGGCCAGCGCGCGCAGCTTGCCAGCCTTGATGTGCGCGACCATGCCGGCCAGGCCGGGCAGCGACATCGGCACGGTGCCGGCCAGCATGTCGGTGGTGGCCTGGCCGCTGCCGCGGTAGGGCACATGCGTCATCTGGATGCCGCTCATGGCCGCGAACATGGCCATGAAGAGATGCTGCCCGCTGCCGTTGCCCGAGCTGGCGTAATTCAACTGGCCGGGTTTGTCTTTGGCCAGCGCGATGAGCTCGGCAACGTTCTTTGCCGGCAGCGAAGGGTGCACCACCAGCACGCCGGGCTCGCGGCCCAAGAGCGAGATGGGTGCGAAGTCGTCGATGGCTTGGTAGCTCAGTTTGGGGTAGAGCGACGCGGCAATGGCGTTGGTCTGCGAGGCCAGCAAGAGCGTGTAGCCGTCAGGCGCCGCACGCGCCACCGCTTCGCTGCCGATGGTGGCACCGGCCCCTGGGCGGTTGTCGATGATGACCTGCTGCTTCAAGCGCTTGCCGAGCTCTTGCGCGAGCACGCGCGTGGGCCCGTCGACGGCGCCGCCGGGAGAGAAGGGCACGATGATGCGGATGGGTCGAGCTGGGTACTCCTGCGCGTGAAGAGGCGCGGCCAGGGCCAGCGGCAGCAGCGCCCATGAGAGGAAGGTGATGAGTGGTCTGTGCATGTGCATCAGAGGTTAGGGGGCGTTGGATT
>JANMMH010000688.1:0-20450 GCA_031373055.1 Rubrivivax sp.
CCAATGGTGCTGGTGGCGCGGCCCACGCTCGACGTGCGCAGCATCGACCAATTCGTCGTGCTGGCGCGTGCGCAGCCGGGCCGGCTGAGCTACGCCACCAGCGGTGTGGGCACCGTGCTGCACCTGGCGATGGAGATGATCAAGGAGCGCGCCAAACTCTTCATCGTGCACATCCCCTACCGAGGTGGCGCGCAGATCGCCACCGACGTCATCGGCGGGCAGGTCGACCTGGCCATGATGGTCAGCACCTCGGCCACGCCGCATGTGCTGGCTGGGCGCATGAAGGCGCTGGCGGTGACCGGCAACAAGCGCCTTGCGCAAATGCCCAGCGTGCCCACGCTCGACGAGAGCGCGCTCTTCAAAGGCATGGATGTGACGTCATGGACGGGCATCTTCGCGCCGGCGCGCACGCCTGGGCCAATCGTCGAGCGGCTCAACGCCGAGATCAACGAGGTGCTGCGCATGGACGACGTGCGGGGCAAGCTGGCCGAAGGCGGCGCGCTCGTGGCGCAGCTCAGCACCAGCGCCTTCGGCCAGTTTGTGCGCGACGAGCAGCAGCGCTTCGAGAAGATCGTCAAAGCCGCCAACATTCAGGAATGACGACGTGAACGCTGTCGTGAACGCCCCCATGCCCACCCCCGTGCTCGACGACGTGCGCGCCATCGAAAGCGAGATGGTGGCGCTGCGGCGCCAGATCCACGCCAACCCCGAGCTCGGCTTTCAGGAACATCAAACCAGCGCCTTGGTGGCCAGCCAACTCGAGCGTTGGGGCTACACCGTGCACCGTGGCGTCGGCGGCACGGGCGTCGTGGCCACCTTGCGCAGCGGCAACGGCAGCAAACGCCTGGGCCTGCGCGCCGACATGGACGCGCTGCCCATCACCGAACTCACCGGCCTGCCGTATGCCAGCAAGACCGCAGGCTTGATGCACGCCTGTGGCCACGACGGCCACACCGCCACGCTGCTTGCAGCCGCGCGTGTGCTGGGCCTCACGCGGGCTTTTGATGGCACGCTGAACCTCATCTTCCAGCCCGCGGAAGAAGGCCTGGGCGGCGCGCAAGCGATGCTCGACGACGGCCTCTTCGAGCGCTTCCCGTGTGACGCGCTTTTCGCCTTTCACAACGCGCCGGGTTTGCCCGCAGGCAAGCTCGGCTTTCGGGCTGGCGTGGTCTACACGTCCAGCGACACCGCCATCATCACCGTGCACGGCCGCGGTGGCCACGGCGCCATGCACCACCGTGCCATCGACCCCATCGTGGCCGGCGCGCACCTTGTGCTGGCGCTGCAAAGCCTGGTCTCGCGCGAGGTCGACCCCAACGAGTTGTCGATCCTCACCGTCGGCGCTTTTCATGCCGGCGAGGCCCCCAACGTCATCCCTGCCAGTGCCGAGCTGCGCCTCACCATCCGTGCGCGCAGTGCCACGGTGCGCGAGCAGCTGCGTACGCGCATCACGGCCATAGCGCAGGCGCAGGCGGCCGTGCATGGCGCCACGGCCGAGGTCGACTACCGCTGGCGCTACCCGCCGACCATCAACGCGGCCGTAGAAACTAACTTCGCACGCGAGGTGGCGCTGAAGTGGGCCGGTGAAGGCGCATTGATCAGTGAGCTGGCACCCGGCGTCGCCAGCGACGACTTTGGCCTGATGCTGGCGCGCGTGCCCGGCTGCTACTTCACCGTCGGCAACGGCGTGGGCCAGGCGGCGGGCGAGGGCGGCTGCATGGTGCACACCGCCGGCTACGACTTCAACGACCGTATCCTGCCCGGCACGGCGAGCTACTTCGTGCACCTGGCGCGGACTTTTCTGTCGCGTTCGTAGTCGGCATCAGTAAAGTTCGTCAAGCTACTCAAGGCCCAGGCGCAAACACGTCGCGCAGCGCCACAGATTCACGCCTGGGGCCGTGCCGCTCTGCAAAGAGCGACATCGCCGCGGGCGCTTGAGCGGTGCCACGCGGTTGGCGATGGGCGCTCCGGTTTGCGGTGGCGATGGCGGGCGTTCTGGCGCAGGGGCTGAGGCATGATGTGCGACCCCCACCACGATCAAGATCATCACCATGAGCCTGCATCGCCGCATCTTTATCACGCTCACTGCCGTGCTACTGGGCGCATGCGCGGCCACTGCGCCGCCCCCCGCCGCGCCCACGCCCATCGTCTTCGTGCATGGCAACGGCGACAGCGCCGCACTCTGGATCACGACGCTGTGGCGGTTTGAGTCGAACGGCTGGCCACGCGATCGGCTGCTGGCGATCAACCTGCCGCTGCCTTCGGCGCGTGACAACGACGGTGTGGCGCAAGAAGGCCGCAGCAGCACCAGCGATGCGGCGAGCTACCTTGCCCGTGAAGTCGACGCCATGCTCGCGCGCAGCGGCGCGCGCCAGGTGGCCCTGGTGGGCAACTCGCGCGGCGCCAACACCATCCGCAACTACGTGCAGAACTTCGGCGGCGCGGCGAAGGTTTCGCACGTGGTGCTGGGCGGTGGCGTGAACCATGGTGTCTTTGCCGACCCGGCCTTGGACCCGGGCAGCGAGTTCAATGGCGCGGGCGCCTTCATGCGCGGTCTCAACGCACACAAGGGGCCGGCGGGTGACGAGGTCACGCCCGGCCCGCGCTGGATGACCATCCGCTCCGACAACAACGACAAGTTCGCGCAGCCCGACGGCGTGTGGCTCGGCCAACGCGGCAAGCCCACCAACATCAGCTTCGACGCACCCGCGCTCAAAGGCGCCGAGAACGTGGTGCTGCCCCGGCGCGACCACCGCGAGGTGAGCTTCCACCCGGAGGCCTTTGCCCACACCTACCGATTCATTGCCGGGGCACCCGCCAAGACCTTGGACATCGCACCCGAGGTGCGTGTGCAGCTCGACGGTCTTGTCAGCGGCATCGGCGCCGGTGGTGTCAACAATGTGCCGCTAGCTAACGCGCAAGTCGAGGCGTTTGAAGTCAACCCGGCTAACGGCGAACGTGTCGGGTCATCGCGTCACGTGAAGCGCGTCGGCGACGATGGCCGCTGGGGGCCCTTCGTGGCGAGCCCGGAGGCGTTCTACGAGTTCGTCATCAGCGCGCCCGGCTACGCACAGCTGCACGTTTACCGCAGCCCGTTTCCACGCTCAAGCAGCGTGCTGCACTTCCGCGCCGAGCGCATGAACGATGCCGACCGCCAGGCTGCAGCGGTGGTCAGCTTCACGCGGCCGCGCGCTTACTTTGGCGTGCCGCGAGACCGCATCAGCTTCGACGGCATCAGCCCGCCGGCAGGCCTGCCCGTCGGTGTGGCCGGCTTTGCGGAGTCGCGCCTGCGCTTGAAGGACAGCGGCCGCGCGGTGGTGGCCGAGTTCGAAAGCGAAGGCATCCGCGAGCGCCTGGTCGGCCGCGCCTGGCCTGCGGCCGAGAACCGCGTGGTGGTGCTGGAGATGCATTACTGATGGCGTCACCTTTGACGCCCATCGCCACGCTTGACGCCTTGGTTCTATTGGCACGCCGCGCCGGTGCGGCGGCGATGGAGGTGTATGCGAGTGACTTCAGCGTTAGCGGCAAAGCCGACGCTTCACCCGTGACCGAAGCCGATGTGCGCGCCGAAGCCATCATTGTGGCCGGGCTCAAGGCGCTGGCGCCGCACATCCCCGTCGTGGCCGAAGAGGCCACGGCGGCAGGCGCGGCGCCGCAGATAGGCAAGCGCTTCTGGCTCGTCGACCCGCTGGACGGCACGCGCGAATTCATCAGTCGCAACGGCGAGTTCACCGTGAACATTGCACTCGTCGAAGACGGCGCGCCGCTGGCCGGTGTCGTGTTCGCGCCCGTCATCGACCAGCTCTACGCCGGCTGGGTGGGGCAGGGCGCGTTCATCGAAGTGGCCGGCGTGCGCCGCGCGATTGCTTGCCGCGCGCCACCCACCGCAGGCCTGGTGGTGGTGTCCAGCCGCTCGCATGGCGACGAAGCCGCCTTGCGCGCCTACCTTGCGGGCCGGCAGGTCGCCAGCGTCGCCTATGCCGGATCGTCGCTCAAGCTGTGCTTGATTGCTAACGCGCAAGCCGACCTGTACCCGCGCTTCGGGCGCACGATGGAGTGGGACATCGCCGCCGGGCACGCGGTGTTGGCCGCAGCGGGTGGCCACGTCGACACGCTGATGGGTGGCGCGCTTGGTTACGGCAAGCCAGGCTTCGAGAACCCGCACTTTGTGGCCTCGGGCGCGCGCTGATCGCATGGGGAAACCCCGCCACGCCAGCGCAGAACGCGGCTCCTAGAATCGGCGCCGCAGCTCCACCCACACTTGCCCTGGACCCACCGCATGCCCACCAAACGCCACAGCACGGCCAGCGAGAAGCCTGACACCCGCGCTGCGGTGCGTGTGCTCAAGAAGTACCCGAATCGCCGTCTCTACGACACGCACACCAGCAGCTACATCACGCTGGCCGATGTGACGAAGATGGTGCTCGAGGGCGTGGACTTCGAAGTACGCGACGCCAAGGGCGGTGAAGACCTGACGCGCGCGATCCTCTTGCAAATCATCCTGGAAGAAGAGTCGGGCGGCGTGCCGATGTTTACCTCGCAAACGCTGTCGCAAATCATCCGCTTCTACGGCCACACGCTGCAGGGCATGATGGGTGTGTACCTGGAGAAAAACCTGCAAACCTTCACCGAGATGCAGGCCAAGATGATGGAGCCCGCCAAGGGCCTGGTCGACCCCAAAGCCTTTGCGCCCGAAGCCTGGACCAAGCTCATGAGCGGCCAGGCGCCGATGATGCAAGACATGATGGGCAACTACCTCGAACAAAGCCGCGCGGCTTTCGAGAAGATGCAGGCGCAGATGTCGCTGCCGGGCGCGCTGTTCCCGGGCATGCCGGGCTTCCCACAAGCGCAGAAATAGCGCGAAATTTGGCGTGGGCCGCGATGGCTGAAAATCGCGGCATGACCTCTGACATCACCATCGCACTTGCACCGGGCAACCGCGCCCCCACCATCGGCTTCGTCTCGCTGGGTTGCCCCAAGGCGCTGACCGATTCCGAACTCATCCTCACGCAGCTGCGCGCCGAAGGCTACGAGACCAGCAAGACCTTCGCCGGCGCCGACCTCGTGATCGTGAACACCTGCGGCTTCATTGACGACGCGGTGAAAGAAAGCCTGGACACCATCGGCGAAGCGCTGGCTGAAAACGGCCGCGTCATCGTCACCGGTTGCCTCGGCGCCAAGGCAGGGGACGACGGCGGCAATCTCGTGCGGCAGATGCACCCCAAGGTGCTTGCCGTCACCGGCCCGCACGCCACGCAAGAGGTGATGGACGCGGTGCACTTGAACGTGCCCAAGCCGCACGACCCGTTCCTTGATCTGGTGCCAGAAAGCCGAGGCATCGCGGGCATCAAGCTCACGCCGCGCCACTACGCCTACCTGAAGATCAGCGAAGGCTGCAACCACCGCTGCACCTTCTGCATCATCCCCAGCATGCGCGGCGACCTCGTCTCGCGGCCCATCGGCGACGTGCTGGGCGACGCGCGCGCCCTCTTCGACTCGGGCGTGAGAGAGCTGCTCATCGTCAGCCAGGACACCAGTGCGTATGGCGTGGACGTGAAGTACCGCAGCGGGTTCTTCGACGGCCGCCCGGTGAAGACGCGCATGTTCGAGCTGTGCGACGAGCTCGCCAAACTCGCTGAGCCTTACGGCGCCTGGGTGCGCCTGCACTACGTCTACCCCTACCCGTGCGTGGACGACATCCTGCCGCTGATGGCCAGCGGCCGCGTGCTGCCTTACCTCGATGTGCCCTTCCAGCATGCGCACCCCGACGTGCTCAAACGCATGAAGCGCCCGGCCAGCGGCGAGCGCAACCTGGAGCGCCTGATGCGCTGGCGCGAAGCCTGCCCGCAGATCGTCGTGCGCTCGACCTTTATCGCCGGCTTCCCCGGCGAGACGGAGGCCGAATTCCAGACGCTGCTGGACTTCATGCATGAGGCGCAGATCGACCGCGCCGGCTGTTTTGCGTATTCGCCGGTGAAGGGTGCGACCGCGAACGACCTGCCGGGCATGCTGCCCAAAGAAGTGCGCGAAGAGCGCCGCGCGCGCTTCATGGCGGTGGCCGAAGAAGTCTCGGCCGCCAAATTGCAACAGCGCATCGGCGCCACCATGCAGGTGCTGGTCGATCACGCGCCCGCACTCGGCCGCAAGGGCGGCGTGGGCCGCAGCTACGCCGACGCGCCAGAGATCGACGGCACGGTGAAGTTGCTGGCACCCGAAAAGGCGTCGCGCACGCTCAAGGTGGGTGAGTTCGTGCGCGCGCGCATCGTGGGTACGCAGGGCCACGACCTCGTCGGCCAGCCGATTTGATAACAGCCAAGATGACATGACACAAGACATCACGCGCGACATCACCACCGGCCTCATCCACCACCCGTACACGGCGCCCGCAGGCTGGCAGGCGCCGCAGGCCGGCGTCTTCAAAGCCTCGACGGTGATGTTCAAAGACACCGCCGCGATGCGCTCGCGCGACTGGCGCCACAAGAGTGGCTACACCTACGGGCTGCACGGTACGCCCACCACCTTCACGCTGGAAGCGCGCATCGCCACGCTCGAAGGTGGCAGCCATTGCGTGCTGGCGCCCAGCGGCCTGGCGGCGATTGCCAACGTCGACTTCGCGCTGCTGGCCCAAGGTGACGAGCTGCTGCTGCCAGCCAACGTCTACGGCCCCAGCCGCGAGCTCGCGCGGGAGGAGCTGGCGCGCTTTGGCATCACGCATCGCTTTTACGACCCGATGGACGCCGCCGCACTGGCGGCCATGATCGGCCCGCACACCAAGCTCATCTGGCTCGAAGCCCCTGGCTCGGTGACGATGGAATTTCCCGACCTGCGCGGCCTTATCGCGGCGGCCAAAGCCAAAGGCGTGATCACCGCGATTGACAACACCTGGGGCGCGGGCCTGGCCTTCAACGGCTTTGCGCTCGGCGCCGACATCGTGATGCAGGCGCTGACCAAGTACCCCTCAGGCGGAGGTGACGTGCTGATGGGTTCGGTGACCACGCGCGACGCCGCGCTGCACGAGCGCATCAAGCTCACCCACATGCGCCTGGGCCTGGGCGTGGGCGCGAACGACGCCGAGTTTGTGCTGCGTGGCCTCTCAAGCATCGCGCTGCGCTATCACGCTGGTGATGCCGCTGGGCGCGAGCTCGCCGCCTGGCTCGCCACGCGGCCTGAAGTCGCGAAGGTGCTGCATCCGGCGCTGCCTGGCAGCCCCGGGCATGAGCATTGGAAAAACCATTGCAGCGCGGCCGCAGGCCTCTTCTCCATCATGCTCGATGCACGCTACGGCGGCGCCCAAGTCGACACCTTTGTCGACGCGTTGCGCCTCTTCAAGATCGGCTATTCATGGGCCGGCCCCGTGAGCCTGGTCGTGCCCTACGACCTGGCCGCGATGCGCGACGTGGCACCCTACGCTGGCAGCCTGGTGCGCTTTTCGATGGGGCTTGAGGCGGTGGGGGATTTGCGCGGCGACATCGAGCAGGCGTTGGCCGCGATGGTGCGCTGACCAGAAGCTTCGACGTGGCATCGCCGTCGTTGGCTGTCACACCTGCGGAGTGAACTCGATCCCCGTCGCCGCCAGCCCCACCAACTCCACGCTTTGCGCGTTCAGCACAAACTGCGCCGCCAGCAGCCCCAAGGAGCCTTGCGAGAAAACGCCCGCGTTGAGTGCGCCTGCGTACTCCGCCAACTCGCCCGCAGACGGCGCGACACCGATCACGTTGCGGTAGACAAAGTCGACAAACGCAGTGTGCGAGCGGCCACCCGCCAGCTGCGCGAAGAGATCGGTGCCGATGGCCAGGTTCACCACCTCGGCATACGTCATGCCGCCATCAAAGAGCCTGAGTCCGATGCCGACGAAGTCTTTGTTCGCCAGAAAACTCATGCCGAACAGCGCGCGGATGATCTGCGCCACGCTGCCGGCGTGGCCGTCTAGGTCGAGTGCCACGTTGGCGTTGGCGAACTGCAGCCGCTCGATGCCGGCCAGGCTGTCACGGCCTTCGTTGTTGCTGTTGTCCGCCACCGTCCAGCCGAAGTCGACCTTGCTCAGGTTGTAGAGCGTGCGGTTGCTGAGGTAGACCGCCGTGTCGATACCGCTGCCGCCGTCGATGACGTCGTGGCCGCCAAGGCCACTGATGCGGTCGTTGCCGGCCAGGCCGAACAGGCCGTCGGCGCCGGCCAGGCCAATCATGGTGTCGGCCGCCAGGCTGCCTTCGCGCGACACCGCCACCGCCTGCACGTTGACGCTGGCGGTGTAGGTGTTGTTGCCACCGGCGCCGTCGCTGACGTTGAACGAGAAGCTGTCGTTGCCGACGAAGTCGGTTTTGGGTAGGTAGGTGAAGCTGCCGTTGCCCGACACCACGGCGCTGCCGCTGCGTGCGTTGCTGGCCAGCGAGTAGGTGATGGGGTCCTTGTCGACGTCACTGGCTGCGGGCAATTCGCTTGTTAGCACTGCGGAGCTCGCTGCAAGAAACGTGACGTTGCGTGCCACCGGCGCGGCGTCGTTGATGGGCAGCAGGTTCAGGTAGACCTTGTACTCGTTGCTGCTCGCACCCGCTGTCACGCGGAAGGTGAAGCTGTCGGTGCCCCAGAAGTTGAGGGCGGGCGTGTAGCTGAAGGTGCCCGTCGCTGCCACGCGCGCCGTGCCATTGGCGGCGTTACCCACCAGGCTGTAAGTGACGGCGCTGCGTGCCACGTCGCTGGGGTCGGGCAGGCTGGCGCTGATGGTGCTGTCTTCGTCGCCTGCGGCCCGGATGTCGCTGGCCAACGGTGTGGCCGCCAGCGTCAGCGTCTGGTCGCTGAATTGCAAACGCTCGATGGCTGTGAGCGTGTCGTAGCCCGAGACACCATCGCGCGCTTCGACATACAACTTCCCAAAGCTGTTGCTGAGTTCGTAGTCCACGCGCCGGCCGGCGTAGGCAGCCGTGTCCACGCCAGCGCCGCCGTCGACCCAGTCGTTGCCCAGGCCTCCAGTGAGCAAGTTGGCAAGGTCGTTGCCCAGCAACACGTCGTCAAAGGGCGAACCAGTTGCGTGTTCGATCAGCGTGCCCACGGCGATGCCAAGGTTCTCGACACCTGCAAAGCCGGCGCTGGTCAAGCCCGCACTGCCAAGGCGACCGGGCATCAGGTCAAGGCTCACGCCGCTGGCAAGCGCCGAGGCGTCGATGGTGTCGCTGCCGCCGTCGTCGACCAGCGTGACTTGCGCAGCGCTCTCGCGTTCGCCAAGCACGTAGGTGGTGTTGCCGGTGTTGGCCGTGCGCGTGCCGTAGAGGTAGCGCAAGGCGATGACATCGAGCAGGCCCCAGTCGGCACGGAAGAGGCCGTCGGCCGAGCTTTGGCTGGACATCACCGACATGCTCGTGCGGTCGTCCTGCGGCCGCAGTTGCATCGGCCAGGACTCGCCAGGGTCGGTGTTGCGCGGGTGGCGCAGGCCCAGCGCGTGGCCGATCTCATGCAGAAGTGCGGCGTAGCCTTCGCTGCCGACAGCCAGGTTGACCATCGACTCGACATCCATCCAGACGTCGCCGGCGGCGTCGCCTTCGGTGCCGGGCAATGCGGCTCGGCCTTTGCTTGCAGTCTGCTGGCTAACACCGAAACGGAGTTGACCCGCAGTGGAGCCGCTCTCGGTGACTTCGGTGAACGTGAGGCCGGTGATCAACGCGGCATTGGCCAGGATGTCGCGCACGGCTTGCTGTTCGCTGGCGGTGAAGGCGCGAAAGCCGGGCTGTGTGCTCTGGTTGACGAAGCTGAAGCTCAGGGTGGTGGTGGTGCCGAGTGCTGAGCTAGCGTTCCAGCGCATCGAGCCGCCGGCGACGATGGTGTCTTCGGCCAGTGACTGTGGGGTGATGAAGTCCACCAAAGTGACGCTGGTGCGAACGCCATCCGCACCCGTCACGCCGAGCAATTCGACATCGGTCAGCGTCAGGCTGAACGCGGTGCCGACTTTGGTGGTGACCTTCGCGAAGCGGCCATCTGGCGAAACTCGGATGACCAACTCATCGAGTCGCGCGACACGTCCGCCGGTCTCGCCGACTGCGGTGAACCAGCAATGCGCGTTGTCGATACCTCCGGCGCCATCGAATACATCGTGCCCGTTGTTGGCGACAAAGGTATTGCAATCGGCGTTTCCGATGACCCGGTCATTTCCACCGTTGCCGGTGATCGAGTTGACGCCGATCAGTGTGTCGCGCCCGCCGAAACCATCGTCCGCCCAGCCTTCTGCCAGATTGGCTACGACGCCTACGGGTGAGTCCCAGTAGGCGGCGCCCACGCTGCGATTCGGACTGGCCGGATCGACGATGCGTTCGATACGGTCGTTGCCGCGGCCACCACTTACCGTGCCCGAGTAGACCCGGATCGTGTCGTTGCCGTCTTGGCCATAGATCGTGTTGTTGACGTTTTTGTCGGCCTCCGGCTGCGAGTACTCGTCGTTGCCGTTGGTCAGTCGAATGTCCGCCATCTCACACCCTCAGCAGCGGAATCGTCTCGTTGCTGAAGTTCGCGAGGTTCGGGAACACGTCGTGGAAGGAGGATCGGTCCAGCCCCATCCACTGCATCACCGTCGCACCGACTTGATCGGTGCTCGTAGTCGGCACGTGGCGCCCGTTCTTGTTTCGGTCGCCGTCGTCGACGCCACCGAGCATCGGACTTGGGAAGATGCCGTGCATCGTGCCGCCTTGCACGGGCCCGCCGAGCGCAAACCAGTGGTTGCCCCAGGCGTGTTCACTGCCACCACCGGAGCCCGGGCGCACGGTGCGACCGAAGTCGCTCAGCATCAGTGTGACTACGTTCATGTCCAGCCCCGCAGCTTTGTTCGACTCATCGAATGCGGCGACGGCCTTGGACATCACGCCGAACTGGGCGTCTTGCGTGTTCGCGTCTGCGCCCCGCTGGTTCACGTGCGTGTCGAAGTTGCCCCAGCTGACGAGGAAAACCTGCCGGCGGTAACCATGTGCCTTGAACACTGGCAGCACCTTGGCCAAGGCGCGCAGGTTGTCGCCGAGCGTGCCGCTGCCGAAGTCCGCGTTCGGGTCCCTGGCTTGCAGCAACGCTTGCGTGAAGCGCGTCGAGTCGTCGACCGCGCCGCCGAATGTGCGTGCATATTCCGCCTCGTAGTGGTTGGAAAACTGCCACTGCGCCATGCGGTTGATCTGCTGTGCAGCCAATGTCTTGGGGTTGGCCAGGTCGGCGGCACCCCAGTAGCGTGAACCGTCGCGGGCCATGAACGAAACACTCGAGCGCTTGCCACGCACCAGCGTGCGGGCGCTGGTCATCGTCACCGCGTTGATCGGGTGACGCAGCGCGGAAGGCAGCAGCTCGAGGCCGCGACCGGCCCAGCCGCTGTTGTCGTCTTGCACCGTCCAGCCCTGCTGAATCGCAATCTGGTCGCTGTGCGAGAGCAGGAAAGGCGGCAGGTCGACTTCGTTGTTCTTGGCTTGCAGCGCGGTGCTAGGCACGACCAGCGGGCCGGCGTTGGCGATGAAGGCCAGGCGCTGCTGCTCGTAGAGCGGCACCATCGGAGCCAGCGCCGCGTGCAGCCCGAAGCTGTGGCCCGCCGCAGTGCCTGCCAGGTTGATCAGGCTCGCCTTGGGCAACGCCAGGTTCTGGCGCGCGGCCTGGTAGTCGTTGTACATCGCGTCGGTGGGCACGATAAGGTTGTTGCCATCGTTGCCGCCGGTGAGGAACAGCACCACGAGTGCGCGGTACTCCTCGCCGACCGCATGCGCCCTGTCCGACAAGTGGCTGAACAGCCCGCCCACGCCGAGCGAACTGAGGCCCGCCAGCGCACCAAGAGCGTCGCGGCGCGTCGAGCTCATTTAATGACTCCGTAGTAGGGCGTGGCCAGTGCGAAGTCGAGCATGCGCGTTGCGCCCTCGCTCATGTCGCTGGGGTTCCAGTTCGGCGCCTTGATCATCTGCTCCATGTTGTTGCGCAGCGTGGGCGGCATCGCGCCACGGAAGTAACGTTCGCTGAGCAAGTCCAGAAAGTCCTTGGCACTGCGGGTATAGGCATCGACGAAGAGATTCAGGTCGCAGCTCGCGCCGCGCAGCGGTTGCGCGTCATTGACTCTCGCGGAATGGTTCCAGCGCAGGCTGTTGCTCTGGTTCAGGCGCGCGGTCATCTCGCGCGCATCGAGTAGGCGCTGCTCGGGGGCGAGGAGGTTGCTGCCGGGTGCGCGGTCGGTCGGCGCGTAGAAACCGAACACGCTGTCCGCCCGGTTCGGTTCCTGGGTCGTCACCGTGAAATAGTTCCTCTCCGGATCCAACTCCGGGTTGCGTTGGCAGCCCATGCTGCGGAACAGCGCCGTTCGGTGCAGCCAGGGCTCCCGGAACTTGCCGTCTTCGGGGCGGGCGTTCACCGGGTTGTCGCCTCGACGCGCTTCCGTATCGAGCAACACCGCTTTGATCACCGCTTTCATGTCGCCGGCGCCGCCCGCGCCGTTGTTCCTGAACTTTGCCGCGACCCGGCCGACGTAAGCTGGGCTCGGGTCGCTCTTCACAAGGTTCTGAATCATGCGCAAGGCGACGAATGGCGCGATATTCGGATGCGCCATGAGCATCGCGACGATGTCGTCGAGGTCCTTGTGCTGTGTTTGCCCGGCAGCAAAGACTTTGCCCATCACGACCTTGCGCCCCGAATCGCGCTCGGGCGGCCAGGTGCTGGGGACCATGGGCTTGCTCCAGTTTGCGTAGTTACGCTGCGGGCGGTTTGGTGGGTTCGGGTCGGAGGTCCAGCCAGTCAGCGCGCGCGCGAGCTCTTCGACGTCAGTCTGCGTGTATGTCTCGATAAGCTTTCCGCGCGAATCACGCTGTGGCGCGCCATCGGTCTCGAGCTTGAACACGCCGATCGAGAAGAGCTGCATCAGTTCGCGCGCGTAGTTCTCGTTTGGCACGCACTGAGGGCACTCGGCGCTTTTCGGGCGGTTCTGAATGTTGTTCAGGTAGAAGCCCATGTACGGGTCGAGCGAGACCGCACGC
Source organism: Rubrivivax sp. (assembly GCA_031373055.1). Taxonomy (GTDB): domain Bacteria; phylum Pseudomonadota; class Gammaproteobacteria; order Burkholderiales; family Burkholderiaceae_C; genus Rubrivivax. The sequence continues at coordinate 12,972 of JANMMH010000688.1, forward strand.
AGCAGAGGGCCATAGTTGCCGAAAGCGTGGCTATAGAGCAGGTTGGCCCACACAACCTGGCCGGGAATCTCGGACATCGTCCGGGCGGCCACGATGAACTGCGACAACGACCACTGCATGCGCCAACGCAACTGGTCCGGCGCGACGAGCGCCAAGCGCATGAACTCGTTGTCGTAGTAGTAGTTGATCGCCTGCGGAATCTGCACCTGAAACGCGTACTTGTAGATCTCCTCGGCCGGAGCGAGATTCATCGACGCGAGCGCCATCGCAAACTGCTCGTCGATCCAGGCCTCGAAGCCCTTGGCGCGCAACTCAGCCACCAACGCCGGCGTCGGCCCAAACGTCGCCTGCTCGGCAAAACGCGACGCCGCGTAATGTGTGACCTTCGGCGCCGCGCTGGGGCTGGCAACTTGGCCAGCGGAAAGCGGCGTGGTGCTTAGAGTGGTGCTGGCCGTGCTGCTCGCGGTCGTCGCGCCGCCACCGCCTCCGCCACAGCCCGCCAAGCCGACTGCCGCAACGATGATGCAGGCCATCGCCTGCAAGTGCCCGTGTCCCATGCTTGACCTCCCGCCAGCGAATCTTGATGTGGGTCGTTCAGAACAGCCCCAACCCGTGCGGATCGTAGGTTGCCATCCCGGGCTTGTCATCCCTCAAGTGGTCGAGCCGTATGGGCTTTCGAGTTGAGAGTTCCGCGAACACGCGGAGTGTCGCTGACAACGGGTAATGCTTGTCTTCCCCACCATATAGCGGGCCGACCGAATGCCCACGCGCCCATGCTAGACTGGTCAGCCATCTAGTCAGTTCAGGAGCCCGCGATGCAAACATGGCCAGTGCAAGACGCCAAAGCGCGTTTCAGCGAATTTCTCGAAGCCTGCCTCTCCGACGGCCCGCAACTCGTGACCAAGCGCGGTGCTGAAGCAGCGGTGCTGGTGCATGTCGACGAGTGGCGGCGGCTGCAAGCCGGCGCACGGCCTTCGTTGAAATCCTTGCTGTTGCAAGACGAGGCGCGTGCGGACTTCGTGCTGCCGCCACGTGGCGCGGCGCGGCGCCGCAGCGTGGTGGCAACCCGCTGACGACGATGTACCTGCTCGACACCACCGCCGTCGCCGAACTCCGCAGGCCTCGGCCGCATGGCGCGGTGCTGGCCTGGCTTGAGTCGGTCGATGACGCGCAACTGCATCTGTCGGCGGTGACGCTGGGTGAGATCCAGGCCGGCATCGAGATCGCACGCGAGCAGGACACCACCAAGGCCGCAGCGATCGACGCCTGGCTCGACCAAGTGGGACACGCGTACAACATCTTGCCACTGGACGGCGCGACCTTTCGCATGTGGGCCCGGCTCATGCACCGTCGCTCCGACACGCTCGTTGAGGACGCCCTGATTGCCGCCACAGCGGTGGTGCACAAGCTGACCGTGGTGACACGCAACGTCGCCGACTTCGCGCACTTTGAGGTCGAGCTTTTGAATCCCTTCAAGCCGCCCCGAACTTGACGCGAAGATGCCCGTGACGACAGCGACGTCGACCTGTTGGTGACGTTGGTGTCTGGCCGAAGTGGTCTCGCGTGACGCGGCTTGATGATGGACGCACAGGCAATGAACATCGCCGAATGCCGGCGTCATCCCTCAGGCTTCCGAGTAAGCGACCTTGAGTCCGAGATGCTGAGTGAAAGGCCCGAAGTCACGATCGGCATGCAGCAGTGTCATGTCGTTCTCAATGCAGTATGTGGCAATCAGCGTGTCAATCGTCTTGCGAATCGTGACCCCGCGATCCCTTAGCAGTCGATAGTGCCCGGAAGCCCTAACCGCAAGCTCGTACCCCACAAGGTCGACATGCTCAAACGCATCAAGCGTCTTCTTTACAAGCCTGAACTGCCGCTCGTCACGGACGCCTTGCAACACCTCAGCCGCGATGAGGTCGCCTACCGCAAGCCTGTGGGTGCCAAGGTAGGAGTCAAGGAGCGCAACCTGCGGGGTGTCCGCCGATCGGAAGTAGTCAATCCAAACGCTGGAGTCAACCAGAATCACCCGTCAGTCCTCATCGCATTCAAGTCACCTTCCCAGGTGATCTTGCCTCGCAGTGCTCTGGCTTTCTCTTGGGCGCGCAGCTGTACCAAGGTCTTGAGGCCCAGCTCAACCGCCTCACGTTTGGTCTTGGCGCCGGTCGCCCTGAGCGCGTCCTTCATGAGCCGGTCGTCGATCTCAATGTTGGTGCGCATGCTGTGTACCTATGTGGCCATGGGTACACATGCTAGCACGCGGCCACTTCGGGCTTTCGGCTAACGGGGACGCTTCCCTTTTGACTTCGTGAGTCGCCCTCGGGCGGCGTAAGCGCCTCGATCGCCAGTCCGTCGACCGTCGAAAAGTGCTTGACGTTGGCGGTGATGAGCGTTGCCTTGTGCTCGATGGCTGTCGCGCCGATGAGTGCATCGGCCGGCCTCAACCCGTGTGAGCCACACCAGCACATTTGAATCGATCAGCATCGCTGATCAGTCCTTGGCTGGCGTGTTGTCGCTGAATCGATCGGCGCGGATGCCGCGCACGTAGGCGGCAACGTCGGCCATGTCCTCACGATCGCGCCACATCCCGAACAGCGGATCGTCGGCGTAGGCCCTGACGCTATCTTGGGCTTCTTCCTCAATGCGAACCGTCACGGTGGCGCCGGGCGCATTGGCCAGCTTGGCCCGCCACTCGGCCGGCAACTCGGCCACGGGTACATGCTCAAACACGATGGCGTTCGTGGCTCTTCCCTTCCTTCACGGCCTGTTCAGCGGCCTTGCCGCGCGAGCAGGCCGTCGATCACATCCAGCACCGGCGAATACTACCCATTGCCTACAGCACCATGCCGCCGGCGCTCCGTTCTCGCCCGTCAAGCCTTCGCCGGCCCTGACACCTTGTGTCTCATCAAGCGCCCCTTCTCACGGTCCCAATCCCGCTGCTTCTCGGTATTCCTCTTGTCGTGCTCAGCCTTGCCCTTGGCCAGCGCAATCTCGGCTTTGACGATGCCGCCCTTGAAGTGCAGGTTCAGCGGCACCAGGGTGAAGCCTTTTTGTTCGACCTTGCCCACCAGCCTGCGAATCTGCTCCTTCTTCATCAAGAGCTTTTTTGTGCGATCAGCCTCGGGGTGGACGTGCGTGGAGGCCTCGCGCAACGGGTTGATGCGGCAGCCGATGAGGAAGAGCTCGCCGCCCTTGATCAACACGTAGCCGTCGGTCAGCTGCACCTGGCCAGCGCGGATGGCCTTGACCTCCCAGCCTTCGAGCACCATGCCGGCCTCGAATTGTTCTTCGATGCTGTACTCGTATCGTGCGCGGCGGTTCTCTGCAATGCGTGAGTCGGTGGTCGGGGGTTTTGCCATGGGGTGCGTATCTACAATCGCGGCATTCTATGAAGCCCCTATGAAGCACGTCCGCAAGTCGGTGCTGCTGTGGTACTCGCCGCAGGAGATGTACCAGCTGGTCACGGCCATCGAGGCCTACCCGGAGTTCCTGCCCTGGTGCGACAAGGCCGACGTGTTGGAGCGCGATGACGAGGGCGTGACGGCGCGCCTGGGTCTGGCCTTCAAGGGCGTGCGCCACGCGTTCACCACACGGAACCTGCATGTGCCGCATGAGTCGGTGACGGTGCAGCTGGTCGATGGCCCGTTCTCCTTGCTTGACGGCTCATGGCTCTTTCGCGAGCTTGGGCGCCCGGGCAGTGATGTGGCCGCGTGCAAGATCGAATTCGACCTGCGTTATGCCTTTGCCAGCCCGGCGCTGGAAACGGTGGTCAGCCCCGTGTTCGACCGCATTGCGGACACCTTTGTCGATTCGTTTGTGAAGCGCGCCGAGCAGGTGTATGGGCCGCGCTGACATGGCCGTGCACGTTGTGTATTGCCCTCGCCCGGGCGTGTGCGACAGCGTGGCCCTGAGTCTGGTTGACGGCGCCACCGTGGCCGACGCTGTGCACGCAAGTGGCGTGTTAGCGCGTCATCAGCTTGTTCTGGAAGGTCTGCGTGTGGGTGTGTGGTGCAAGGTGCGTGAGCTGGATACGCTGCTACGTGACCGGGACCGCGTGGAGGTCTACCGCGTGCTCACCGTCGACCCCAAAGAAGCGCGGCGTCTGCGCTACAAGCGCCATCGCGAGAACCTCGCCGCGCGGTGAGCCGCAGGCGCGCGGCGCCTACTTGCACTCGCTGCTGATGACCTCACGCGCACGCCGCACTTCGGCCGCGCGGCCCGCGTCGTCCAGGATCTCGCGCTCGCCCTTGTCGTTGTAGCGCGCAATACGCTGGCCACTGTCCAGCGCCGCCAAATGCGCCCGCGCGCGCTTGCAGTTTTCTGCGCGTTGCGCGGCGAGCTTCTCTTCCTCGGCGCGGGCCTTGGCCTGCTTCTCGTCTTCGGCCGCGCGCTTGCGCGCTTCGAGGTCTTTGTCGACGGGCTTGGCTACGGGCGCCGCCGGGGCGGAGGCGCCAGACGCGGCAGGCGCCGCAGCCGTCGGGGTGCGCGCTTTGAGCTCGGGGCGCTGCAAGATGTCTTTGTCAGCGGTGCCGCGTGGCGGGGGTAAGTCGCTAATGGTGACGCGGCCGTTGGCGTCTTTCCACTTCCACTGCGCGTGCCCAGGCATGTGCGCGGCGCACATCAGCAGCAGGGTGCAAAGGGCCGCTGTGGCGCGGCGTGTCCACAGCGTGAAGGGGTAGCTGGTCGAGCGCATGGCGCGCAGTGTAGTGCGCAGCCGCGCCAGGCAAAAGCGCCCGCACAAGCTTGCGCAAAGGGGCCGTCCGTATACTTTGCTTTTGCGCCAGGAGCCCTTTTCATGCGCCTACTCGGCAAAGCGCTCACCTTCGACGACGTGTTGTTGGTGCCCGCGTTCTCACAGGTGTTACCCCGCGACACCAGCCTTCGCACCCAGCTCTCCCGCCGCATTTCGCTGAACCTGCCTTTGGTGTCCGCCGCGATGGACACCGTGACCGAAGCGCGCCTGGCCATCGCCATCGCGCAAGAAGGCGGCATCGGCGTGGTGCACAAGAACCTCACGCCCAAGCAGCAGGCTTTTGAAGTGGCGCGCGTCAAGCGCTATGAGTCGGGCGTGCTGCGCGACCCCATAACCATCACGGCGGATGTGACCGTGCGCGAGGTCATGGCCTTGTCGCGCCAGCACGGCGTGTCGGGCTTCCCAGTGCTGCAAGGTGCTGTCGTGGTGGGCATCGTGACGAACCGCGACCTGCGCTTCGAGACGCGGCTGGAAGCCCCCGTGCGCGAGATCATGACGCCGCGCGAGCGCCTGGTGTGGGTGCACGAAGGCGCGACGCTCGACGAAGGCAAGGCCTTGATGCACCGCCACAAGCTGGAGCGCGTGCTGGTGGTGAACGACGCCTTCGAGCTGCGTGGCCTGATGACGGTGAAGGACATCACCAAACAAACAAATTTCCCCAACGCCGCGCGTGACGCTCACGGCAAGCTGCGCGTGGCTGCGGCGGTGGGCGTGGGTGAAGGCACCGAAGAACGCGTCGAGCTGCTGGTGCGTGCGGGGGTTGACGCGCTGGTGGTCGACACCGCGCACGGCCACAGCCAGGGCGTGGCGGACCGCGTGCGCTGGGTCAAGCGCAACTACCCGCAGGTCGACGTCATCGGCGGCAATATTGCCACCGCATCGGCGGCGTTAGCACTGGCCGAGGCCGGGGCCGACGCGGTGAAGGTCGGCATCGGCCCGGGCAGCATCTGCACCACGCGCATCGTCGCTGGCGTGGGTGTGCCGCAGATCATGGCCATCGACTCCGTGGCCAAAGCATTGCGCGGCAGCGGCGTGCCTTTGATTGCCGACGGCGGCATCCGCTATTCGGGCGACATCGCCAAAGCCATCGCCGCCGGCGCCAGCACGGTGATGATGGGCAGCATGTTCGCCGGCACCGAAGAAGCACCGGGTGAAACCATCCTGTACCAGGGCCGCACCTATAAAAGCTACCGCGGCATGGGCTCGATGGGCGCCATGCAACAAGGCAGCGCCGACCGCTACTTCCAGGAAGACGCCGCGCAAAACCCCAACACCGCCAAGCTCGTGCCCGAAGGCATCGAAGGCCAGGTGCCCTACAAAGGCTCGGTGGTGTCCATCGTCTTCCAGATGGCCGGCGGGCTGCGCGCCTCGATGCACTACTGCGGCTGCGCCAGCATCGACGAGATGCAAACGCGCGCCGAGTTTGTCGAGATCACCAGCGCGGGCATGCGCGAGAGCCATGTGCATGATGTGCAGATCACCAAAGAGGCGCCGAACTACCGCATGGAATAGCGGCGTGCTGAGCTAGAATATGTCCAGAACTTCTGAATCTGGACACACCATGCGCACCACAGGCATTTACGAAGCCAAACAATCGTTTTCGGAACTCGTCGCCATGGTGGAGGCCGGCGAAGAGGTGCACATCACCCGCCATGGCAAGACGGTGGTGCGCATGCTGCCGGTAGCGCACGCTGCCGCGCCTAACGCCGAGCAAGCCGCGCTGACGTTAGCTCAGCTGCGCGCACTACGCCAACGTATCAAGCCTGGCCCCGGCTGGCGTGAGCTTCGCGACGAAGGGCGCCGCTTCTGATGTTGGTGACCGTGGACCTCTCGGTGGCGGCGGCATGGTTGCTGCCCGATGAAGCCAGCCCTGGCACCGACGATTTTTTGATCGCCGCACTGACCGGCCAGCTGCGCTTGCAGGCACCGGGCTTGTGGGCCTGGGAGGCTGGCAATCTCTTGCGTATGGCCACCTTGCGCAAACGCTTGCTTCGCCGCGATTGGGGTGTGGCGATGCGCACCCTGGACGAAGCTGCCGTGCGACTTGAACCTATGCCTGACATGGAACGGTTCGCGCAGACGCTGGCACTGGCGCTAGACGCCGGGTTGACGTTTTACGACGCCAGCTACCTTGAGCAGGCGCGGCGTACGCGCGCCAGCCTTGCCAGCAAGGACGCCGCCCTGTTGCGGGCAGCGAAGAAAGCAGGCGTGACGTGTCTGACGCTTTGAATACCTTGCCTGAGCGCGCAAACGCGCGCGGTGCGTCGATGCCCTTCATCCTCATCGCCGTGCTCATCGACATGATCAGCATCGGCCTCATGGTGCCGGTGCTGCCGCACATCGTGGGCGTGTTCACCACCAGCAACGACGAGCAGACGCTGGCCTTCATGGCAGTGACGCTGGCGTTCGGCGTTGCCAACTTCTTTGGCTCACCCATCCTGGGCGCCTTGTCCGACCGCTTTGGCCGCCGCCCGGTGCTCTTGATCGGTTTTGCCGGCATGGCCTTGAGCTTTTTTGTCACGGCCGTGGCCACCTCGCTTTGGGTGTTAGTCGTCGTGCGCCTTTTTTCTGGCGCCATGCAGAGCAATATCTCGGTGGCCAATGCTTATGTTGCCGACATCACCGCCGCCGAAGACCGCGCACGCCGCTTCGGCCAGCTCGGCGCCATGTTCGGCATCGGCTTCATGCTGGGCCCGGTGATCGGCGGCGTGCTGGGCGACATCGACGTG
>JANMMH010000195.1:0-2920 GCA_031373055.1 Rubrivivax sp.
GTTCGTCGGCGACGCCATGTTCTTCGGCCAGGACCGGCTGGACTTCGTGCGCGAGGCGCTGCGCTGAGGTGGCGTCTCCGGCCGGGCCCGAAGGATGCGGAGTTCGTGGCCGCGCAGGCGCAGGCCACGATCGACGCGCTGCGCGAGCAAGTGGCCATGCTGCACTGCGTGCTGGACGGCATCCCTGTACGCATTGGCTACTTCAACGATGAGCGTCGGCTGGTCTATGCCAACACCACGTACGTGCAGCTGCTGGCAGGCGACGCGCCAGCGGCGTCGGCGTCGGCCATCGGGCGCTTTGACCACGCGTTGATGACGCCGGCGCGGTGGCCGCCTGGTTTGCCGTTGCCACCGACCCGAGCGAGCACAAGGCCGCGCAAGACGCCCTGCGTGCCAGCGAACAGCGCTACCTGCGCCATTCGTCTCACGCGTGAGCCACGAGCTGCGCACCCCACTGAACGTCATCCTGGGCTCCTTCGTGCGCGTTCGCCTTCGCAGCCGTGCATCGCCGTCTCGGCACAGGCCATGCCCGACGATGTGGCCGCTGCCCTGGCCGCAGGCTTTGATGCTTACCTCACCAAGCCAAACTCGGCCAGCACCTTGCTCGCCGCCGTCGACCGCTACTTTTGAGACCCGACAAGCAGATGAATCTGCCGAGCGATACCAGGCAGGCGACGATGAGGTGTAAGTCCGGGTTGCCACAAACTTTTCGAACATGCGATCACTGCCAGCCATAGCAAAATCACACTGTCCTGACATTCAAAGCGCATCACGCCGCCTACCACCAGCATGTCCGCCGCACCGCGCTCGTACTCGACGCAGAAAGTTGCTGAGCGACTGGGTGTGTCCATCCAGACGGTGCAGCGCTGGGTCGACGCCGGCCATTTGCGCGCCTGGAAGACATTGGGTGGACACCGCCGCATCGACGCCGACAGCGCCGAGCAGCTGTTCAAGGCCAAGACCTCGGCACGCGGCGCCAGCGGCGCCGAGGCCCTGCGCGTGCTGGTGGTGGACGACAACGCCGATGACCGCGAGATCCTGGCCCACCTGGTCACGCAAGCCGTGCCCGATGCGCAGCTGACACTGGCCGACAACGGCTTTGGCGGCCTGGTGAGCATCGGGCAATGGCAGCCCCATGTGCTCATCACCGACCTGGTGATGCCGCACATGGACGGGCTGGAGATGCTGCGCCACCTCACGCGGATCACGGGCGTGGCACCACGTCACATCGTGGCGGTCACCAGCCACAGCGCTGACGAGCTGGCGCGTCGCGGGCCACTGCCTGCGGGCGTGGCGCTGGTGACCAAGCCGATTGCGCGCCAAGCCTTCATCGACTGGCTGCAAGAAGCGCAGCGGCAGGAAGCTGCGCGCGCTTTGTCAGCTTGACGCTGGGTGACGCGGGCTGAGGCTGCCCTCAGCCCCGCCATCGATCAAACGCCCGTGCCGGCACGGCCTGGCCCCATAGATCGATGCTGACCGACGTTCCGTCATGCACCTGCGTGGCCGCGTCGCCGCGCACATAGCCCAGCGCCATACAGCGCCCGGCGCCGTAACCCCAACCTGCCGAGCTGAGCTCGCCCGCGGTCTGGCCTTGCACGGTGATGGCCTCGCCGCCCCAGGCGTAGTGGGCCGGGTCGTCGAAAACGAAGCTCAGCAGCTTCTTGCGCAGGGGCTGTGCGCGCGCTGCCAGCAAGGCCTCACGGCCGATGAAGTCCGCGGGCTTGTCGAGCTTCACGGCCAACATCAAGGCTGCCTCGAACGGTGTCTCATCGGGCCCAAGCTCCGCACCCCAGGCGCGCCGACCGGCTTCGATGCGCAGGGCGTCGATGGCGTAGTAGCCGGCATCGCGTAGGCCGAGGTCGGCGCCGGCCTCATGCAGCGCGAAGTAGACATGGCGCGCCATCTCCACCGGCACAAAAAGCTCCCAGCCGGGGACGCCCACGTAGCTCATGCGCGCGGCGCGCACGCGTGCCAGGCCGAGGTCAATCTCCAAGGTGCGCGAGAACTGCAAACCGCTCTTGGAGACATCGTCCGGGCTCACGCGCACTATGAGCTCGGCCGCCCTGGGGCCCATCAGCGAGAGCACGCTCCACTGGTTGCTGACGTCGCTAAGCACGGCGAATTCGTCAGCGGCGATGTGGCGCTGGATCCAATCCGCGTCGCGCACGGGCTGCGCCGAGCCGGTGATGAGCAAGAAGCGATCAACGCCCAGGCGCATCACGGTGAGGTCGCTCTCGAAGCCGCCGCGCGCATTGAGCATGGCGGTGTAGACCATCGCCCCTGTGGCCACATCCATCTCGTTAGCACACAGGCGCTGCAACAGCGCCAGCGCGTCGCGGCCTTGCAGCAAGAGCTTGCCAAACGAACTTTGGTCGTACAACGCCACGGCCTCACGGGTGGCGCGTTGCTCGCTGATCACCCAATCGAGCCAGCCCGGGCGGCCCAGCGTCGGTGCGGGCGGCGGCGCGCCAGCAGGCCTGAAGTAGTTCGCGCGCTCCCAGCCGTTTCTGCTGCCGAACTCGGCGCCTTTGGCGGTTAGCAAGTCATACAACGGCGACGTACGCAGCCCGCGCGCGGTTTGCAACTCCTGGCGCGGCCAGCGCATCGCGTAGTGCAGGCCCAGCGTCTCGCCGGTGCGCTCGGCCAGGGCTTTGCGGTTGGCGGTGAAGCTGCCGAAGCGACGCAGGTCGACGTCCCACAGGTCCATCGGCGCTTCGCCGTTGGCGACCCACTGCGCGATCAGGCTCCCGGCGCCGCCGCTGTTGGCAATGCCGGCCGAATTGAAACCGGCGCAGACGTAATAACCACCAAGCTCAGGGGCGGCGCCGAGGATGAAGTTGCCATCGGGGGTGAAGCTCTCGGGCCCGTTGAGCAGCATCTTGATCGGCGCGGTTTCCAGGCACGGCGTGCGGTGGATGGC